>JANLFJ010000008.1 GCA_024655825.1 Peptococcaceae bacterium
GCGTTCCTTTCAACGCTTGTGCTGTTTGGCCCCCTGAACATAGCAATTAGCTCTTGACAAAACAGATCGGCTTTGTGTAGCCATTTCAAAACAGTTGTTGTACAATTTAAAAGACAAAATCAAATACATAATGGGGAGTTGATTCTGTTCATGGAACCACTGCTGGCAAAGATGAAGGAATATCTGCAGATGGACACCGAGATAACGTTTGCCGAGTTTAAAGACTACTACCATGAAGTTATGGATTACCTGCAAAAAAACTATAACGTCATGGGAAAAGAGGAACTGTTTGCAGCAAAATTTATTGTTGACATCGTAAGCAGGAACGGCAAGGCTAGGGCGGCCAGGAAGGGTCCCGAAAGCAAAAAATATAAAAAGATGGCGGAAAAGTGTTCTTTCTGGAACGATGCCATCAACTTCCGGCTGCAAAAAGAGGGATTGACACAGCAGGAGATAGACAGTGGTGTGGCCAAAGTAGAGGAGGAAGCAGCGGGTGCGGGTGCTTCCGACGATAGTGGGGGCAATTAAAACATCGACTAGAATCCCGGGAAAAATTACCGGGGTTTATTGTTTGTTTCTGAGCATAAAGTGGACAAATCGATTGGCTAAAGGGGAAATTCATATGATATACTGTAGACATATACCGCGGTTACTGGTTTTGACGCCTGTTCTCCGCCGGCAACTGCCTGGCAACGGGCGGCAAGGAAATAATTAAGGGGTGGTTTGGTGTTTGAAGATATTTATGAACAGCAAGGTAAGGTGAGGAAGTTTCCCGGGTTCCATTTTTTTAACCGGAAAGTGATTGGTCTGCTTGCGCTCATCTTTCTCTTCATTGTCATCAGGGTCTTTATTTATTTCAGGCTGGACTGGAACTGGTTCAAGGTCCTGGGATACGACCACGTTTTCTGGCGGTCGCTTTTAGCCAAGCTCTTGATTGGCGGCAGCATATTCCTGGCGGCTTTTGCCTTGAACACCTTAAACCTCTGGCTGGTTCACCGGGTGGCTAAGAGGCCGTTTAAACCGTTAATTATGCTGGCTGTAGCCTTGTTTACCGCCGGCATCGTGGCGGGAAACGCGGGGGCGCAGTGGCTTACCGTTCTCAGCGCCTTCAATGCCGTACCATTTGGCGTGACCGACCCGCAGTTCCACCTGGACATTGGCTTTTACGCTTTCAAGCTGCCTTTTTTGTGGCTGGTCTACCGGCTGGTGAACGCCTGGTTGATTGTGAACCTGATCGCGACCGTTATCTTTTACTTGCTCTACTTTCCGCGGGGAATGGAGATCGCGTCCCACGGCTTTTCGACCCGCATCTTCACAGGGTTGGAAAAAAGAGGGCTTACGCATGCCGGGTTCCTGCTGGGCTTGACCATGGCCTGGCAGGCTGTCCAGTACAAGCTTTCCACTTACGAGCTTCTCTATTCTCAGACAGGTTCCGTGATCGGCGCGGGCGCGGCGGATGTCGGGGCCAGGCTGCCGGCATACAACGTGATGATAGGGCTTTCCATCCTTCTCGGGTTCATGATCATCGTTACTTTCAAAAGACGGCTTAAGCTGGCCCTGGTTTCCATTGCCGCCTTCTTCGGAGCGGCTGTCCTGCTGACCGGCTTTATACCCGGCCTTTACCAGAAACTGGTCGTCGACCCGGACGAGCTGGGACGGGAGAAACCATACCTTGAGCGAAACATCAAATATACCCGGATGGCTTACGGGCTGGATAAACTGAACGAGGTGGAATATAACGTCGGTGAACTATCGCCTGGGCAATTGTCGGAAAACCGCGATATAATAGACAATATCAGAATATTGGACCACCGGGCCACCAGGAGCACTTACGGCCAGCAGCAGGAAATCCGGCTTTATTATGATTTTGTTGATGTTGACGTGGACCGTTATATGGTTGACGGCAACCTGACCCAGGTTTTTCTTTCCGGCCGGGAACTGAACCAGAAATCGCTGCCCGAACAGGCCCGAACCTTCAACAACCTGGTCTTTAAATACACTCACGGTTTCGGACTGGTAATGAGTCCCACCAATTCCGTTACCGAAACGGGAATGCCGGCTTACCTGATCCAGGACATCCCTCCCCAGTCTTCGCATTTCAAGGTGAGCGAGCCGCGTATTTACTTCGGGGAGATTACCGATAACAACGTCATTGTCAATACGGGGCTGAAGGAGTTTGACTACCCTGTCGGCAACGACAACGCCGAGTACCTCTACGAAGGCAACAAAGGGATACCCATGACTTTCCTTAATAAAGTGCTGCTGGCTGTGCGGGATATGCAGGTAAAGTACCTTCTTTCCGATTATATTACTTCCCGGAGCCAGTACCTGGAAACCCGCAACATCAAGGACAGGGTCAAAAGGATCGCGCCGTTCCTTATTTACGACCGGGACCCCTACCTGGTGCTGGGCGACGATGGCAAGCTGTACTATATGCTGGACGCTTACACCGCCACGAACAAGTATCCTTATTCGCAAGCGGTTGACGAGTCGGGGAGCTTCAACTACCTTCGCAACAGCGTGAAAATTACGGTAGACGCTTATTCCGGCGAGGTGAATTACTATCTCTTCGACAAGCAGGACCCTATCATCATGGTCTACCGCAATATCTTTCCAGGCCTGTTCAAAGAGGCTGAAGACATGCCGGCCGACCTCCGGCAGCACGTGCGGTATCCTGAAGACCTGTTCACCGTGCAGTCCCATATGCTCCGCGACTACCACATGGGCAATACCACTGTTTTCTACAACCGCGAGGACAGGTGGGAGTTTTCACAGGAGATTTACACGGGCAAGCAGCAGCCGCAGGAACCATATTACTGCATCATCCGCCTGCCCGGTGAAAAAAACAGGGAATTTATCCTCATGAGGTCTTTTACACCCACCGGCAAACAGAATCAGGTCGCCTGGCTGGCAGCTCGTTCAGACGGAGAAAATTACGGGAAGCTGCTTTTGTACAAATTCCCCAAAGGGGTGCAGGTTCCCGGAACTATCCAGGTGGAGTCCATGATTGATCAGGATCCCGGAATTTCCAGCCAGCTTACCCTGTGGGGACAGGGAGGGAGCAGGGTTATCAGGGGCAATCTCCTGGTTTATCCGATCGGCGGTTCGCTGCTTTACGTGGAACCACTCTACATCGAGTCGGAACAGAACAAGTTTCCCCAGCTGCGGAAGGTGTTCGTTTTCTATAAAGACAGGGTGATAATGGAAGATAGCCTGGAAAAGGCCCTGGCCAGCCTTTTCGGCAGAACGGAACCAGCTCCGGGGAAGGAGCAGCGGCCGGGCCAGCCTTCTTTGCCGCTGCCGGCGGACGATACCACTGAGAACCTGATTAAGCGGCTGGTATCCCTGCATAAAGACAGCAGGGAGAGGTTGAAAGCAGGAGACTGGGAAGGGTTTGGACGGCTGCAAAAGGAAATTGACAGCATTATCGAAGCCCTGGAGAAATAAACCCGGCGCGCGCTGATCACTCACAAATACTGTATACGTAAAAAAAACCCCTTGTATGGACCAGGGGTATGTGGTAATCTATTGCTATAAAATTTAACACTTTTTGAGGGCAAAGGCGTTCTCAAAAGATTGTTATCGCAGTCTTTGAGGACGCCTTTACTTTTTTAAGGAAATCCTAAGAAGGGGAGTGTCAATAATGCAGATTTATGGAATCAATGTTTTTAACGATGCCGCAATGAAGGAGCGCCTGCCCAAGTCCGTCTATAAAACACTGAAAAAGACAATAGACGAAGGACTGCCGCTGGATCCTTCCATTGCGGATGTGGTGGCCAACGCCATGAAGGAATGGGCTGAAGAAAAAGGGGCCACCCATTTCACCCACTGGTTTCAGCCGATGACAGGTTCCACGGCGGAAAAACATGAATCGTTTATTTCGCCGCAGCCGGACGGCCGGGCCCTGACCGAGTTTTCCGGGAAAGAACTGATCAAAGGAGAGCCTGATGCCTCCTCTTTTCCCAGCGGCGGGCTGCGCGCCACGTTTGAAGCCAGGGGCTACACGGCGTGGGACTGTACGTCTCCGGCTTTTATCAGGGAAAACGCAGGCCTGATTACCCTTTGTATTCCTACAGCCTTCTGTTCATACACGGGCGAGGTTCTGGACAAGAAGACCCCTCTTCTCAGGTCCATGGAAGCGCTTTCCAGAGAGGCTGTGCGGGTTTTAAGGCTCTTTGGAAATACCAGTTCAACCAGGGTGGTCAGCACTGTCGGACCGGAACAGGAGTATTTTCTCATCGACAAGAAGTTTTATGAAAAAAGGATGGACCTGATGCTGACCGGAAGGACGCTTTTCGGTGCCAGGCCTCCCAAGGGACAGGAGATGGAAGACCACTACTTCGGGAGCATAAGGGAGCGCATAGCCGGCTTCATGAAAGAACTTAACACGGAGCTGTGGAAGCTCGGCATTTCCGCCCGGACCCAGCACAATGAAGTATCGCCGGCCCAGTACGAAATCGCGCCGATCTTCACTTCCAGCAACGTGGGGACCGACCACAACCAGCTCCTTATGGACTTGATGAAAAGGATTGCCGGAAGACATGGCCTGACCTGCCTGCTCCATGAGAAACCTTTTGCCGGTGTTAACGGCTCGGGCAAACACCTGAACTGGTCCATGGGGACAAATGACGGGATCAACCTCCTGGAGCCGGGTACGACCCCGCACGAAAACGCCCAGTTTCTCACTTTCTTGTGTGCGGTGGTCAAGGCAGTTGACGATTACGCCAGGCTGCTCAGGGTTTCCTGCGCCAATGCCGGCAACGACCACCGTCTTGGAGCCAATGAAGCCCCGCCGGCCATTATTTCCATCTTCCTTGGGGAGCAGTTGACCGATATTTTTGAGCAGCTGGCCAACGGCGGTGCCAGGGCTTCCCGCCGGGGAGAACAGATGACCATAGGGGTCACCACGCTGCCGCCGATCCCCAAGGATACGACGGACCGAAACCGCACATCTCCCTTTGCCTTTACGGGCAACAAGTTTGAGTTCAGGACAGTCGGTTCTTCCTTCTCCATTGCCGGTCCCTGCATAGTGTTAAACACCATTGTGGCCGAGGTTCTTTCTCAGATTGCGGACCGCCTGGAGAAAGCGAAGGACTTCAAAAGCGAGCTTCAGGCTCTTTTACGGGAAATCGCCAGCAAGCACATGAGGATTGTCTATAACGGAGACAACTATGTCGAAGAATGGGTGGCGGAGGCTGCCAGGCGCGGGCTGCCCAATATCAGGACGGCTGTGGAGTCTTTCCCCGACCTGATCAGCCGGGAAGCGGAAGAGCTGTTTGAAAAACACGGGGTTTTCAGCAAAACCGAACTGCATTCCCGCTATGAAATCATGGTTGAGCAGTACTGCAAGACGATAAACATCGAAGCGTTGACCATGATCGACATGGCTAAAAGGCAACTGCTGCCGGCGGCCGTAAAATATGCCGCCGCCTTGGCCGGTTCCATAAACGCGGTGAAAAGCGCCGCTGCGGGCGCCGATGTCTCTGCGCAGGAAAAGACTCTCCAGGAACTTTCCGCAGTAATGGTGTCTTTCAAGGAAAAAACGGCAGACCTGGAAAAAAGGGCAGCCCAAGCCGCCCAGATACCGGAAATATATGAAAGGGCCGTTTTCTGCCGGGAAAAAGTGGTTGCGGCCATGAACGCGCTGCGGTCTGACGGCGACATGCTGGAAACAATGATCGATGCTGAAATATGGCCCCTGCCCACCTATGCCGAAATGCTCTTTATGTTATAGAATTGCGAATTATGAGGGTGATATTTTCTTAAAGAAGTGTTATCATAATTTGAAGTAAATATTTTTGGATAGAGACGGAAAGGGAAACTATGCGCTGCGAAAAGTCGAATCTGCATTCAATTCTCTGCCTGGTTTTCCTTTTCGTTTTTCTGGCCTGGAGCATTTCAGGGTTCTTTTATCTTAAGGTTCTTTTGGGGTTTTTATTTATCATCTTGGTGGTCCAGGCGGCACCGGGGACCAAGGCTGCCTGCAGGGTGATTGCCCTGTGCTTGTTTGGGCTGGGTATGTGCAGCCTTGCCTTGACGCGCGCAGCAGCGGGACAGTGGCTAACGGCCCTCACCAATAATGGGGGACTGGTTGCCTTTTTTATTTCCATACCCCTCTTTTCCTCTATGCTTTCATACCAGGATTACCAGGGAGCGATTAAAGATTTTTTTGACAGGTACATTCGCAGCGGCGCGGGTTTGAATGTCATGACCGTGTGGGTGAGTTTTATCCTCAGCTCCATCATCAACGTGGCCTCTATCCCGGTGCTTTATGAACTGCTGGGTCAAAACGCCCGGAACGGTAAGACGAGGAATAATTTTTACCGGGCCCTGGCCTGGGGCAATGTGGCGGGAGTATTTTGGGCTCCGAATTATGTGGCGGTGGCCACCGTCCTTCTTTACACCAGGCTTGAGTGGATAAGCATAATGCCTCCGGGAATAGCGCTTTCGCTGCTTATGATGTGCCTGCTGACGGCCCGCTTTTATCTGGCGGGCAGGAAAACGGCGCCGGAAGCCGGCTCCGTACAGGCCGTCACCAAAGAATTTTCCTGGCGCCCGCTTATCCATTTGCTCTTAACATACCTGGGCATGATTGGCCTGGTTGCCGTTATGAATATCTTTACGCCGTTTCCAATACTGACGGTCATTTCGCTTTCGGCGGTGGTGTTCCCGCTCACCGTGGCCGCAGTGGAGAATAAAATAAATGTCTAGCTTCCTTACCCTGGCCTCACCGCTTTCACTTTAACATGGTTAATGGCCTTGCTGGCTTTTGTTGGAGTTCATCCCGTTGTCAGCATTTCCGCTTTTGCGGCAGCCCTGGATGCCGCAGCGCTTGGTTTTTCAAAACTGGGTTATGCCTACTTGCTGATGCTCGGCTACGGGGTCGCGGTGACAGTATCTCCTTTTTCGGGGCTTTCGCTGGTAATGGCCGGGACAACCGGGGAGAACCCGCTTTATGTTGTACCCGGCCTGAACTGGTCGCTCTGCCTGCTCTTTTCCCTTATTTACGCCCTCCTGCTTCCCTTCGTTCATTAGGGAAGCATACAAATAATGTAAAAATAAGGCCTTAACGTTTGGACGAATTTCATGTATACTAAATAAGTGGCTGCTTTCCGGCAAAAGGTTAAGAAAAAGTGGTGATGAGAAGCCTAATGAACAAAAAGGAAATAAAAGAGTGGATATACACCATAGTAACCGCCGTTATCCTTGTAGTCATCATCAGGACTTTTATCCTGGATACCAGGGTTGTACCCACGACTTCCATGGTTCCGACCATCATGCCCGGCGACAGGCTGTTTGTCGAAAAAATAACCTACCGTCTCAAAGGCCTGGAAAGGGGAGAGGTGATAGTTTTCAAGCCGCCGGCATCCTCAGGCTTGAAAGAGGACCTGATCAAGAGACTCATTGCCCTTCCGGGAGACACGGTGGAAATCAAAGACGGCAAGCTTTATGTAAACGGCGAGGCAAAAGAGGAGCCGTACCTGAACGAGCCAATCCAGTACACCTTTAACAAGATGGTCGTGCCACCAGGAAAAATATTCGTGCTGGGAGATAACCGCAACCGTTCTTACGATTCGCACGAATGGAAGGAGCTCGCCGATCTGGACAGCGTTAAGGGTAAGGCCTTTATCACCTACTGGCCTTTAAACCGCATCAAAATATGGTAGGATGATGGCGCAAGTGAACTGCCTGCGCCATTTTTCACAGCAAATTATGCCAGGGGGGATCGTGATGGCGGCAAGAATTGGCGTTATTGGAACCGGCAGCCTGGGAAGCACGCTGGTTCGCGGTTTCGTGAACGGCAAAGCAGCAAAAGCCGGGGAAATCAATATCTTAAACCGCACGCAGGCGAAAGCCCAAAAACTCGCGGAGGAACTGCCCGGGGTTAATCTCTTCCGGGATTACCGGGAACTGGTGAAAGAATCGGAAATCATTTTCTTATGCGTGAAACCCGGAGATTTGAAGGCTGTCCTGGAAAAAACGGGGTACAGCTTCGACGAGGGGAAAATCGTGGTTTCCACCCTGCTGGCCCCGCCCTTGAGCGACCTGGAACGGATAATCGACGGCAAACTGGCGAGGATCTACCCGAGCGTCACCCAGAGCACGGGCAGGGGTGTGACACTTCTCACCTGGGGGCAAAAGGTCCAGGCAGGCGACAAGTCCAAGCTGATTCCTTACCTGGCTGTGCTGGGGAAATACTACGAACTCCCGGAAAAATATTACAGGGCAGCCGGCGACGTTACCAGCTGCGGCCCGGCTTTTATGGCCTGCATGGTGGGAGCGCTGGCCGCGGAAGCAGTCAGGCGCGGGATACCTCGCCAGGCAGCCGATGAGATTGCCCTGGAGACCATGCTGGGGACGGCGCTCCTGATGAAAGAAAAGGGGCTGGATTTCGAGGGACTGGCGCGCCAGGTCGCCACTCCCGGAGGATGTACCGCTGAAGGGCTCAAGGTGCTGCAAAAGGGGCTGCCCCCTCTTGTGGAAGAGGTTTATGAAGCCACCTGCAGGCGCGAGAACGAGATTATCCTGGGCCTGCGCAAGGTGTTTTCCGACAGGCTTGACAGTAAATGACACGAGGTGATAAAGCATGAACTGGCACAGGACCCTTTGTTTTTTGCTTGCCGTACTGCTGGCCCTGGGCATTCTTACGGCCGGCTGCGCGAAAAAGGACGCTGACCCCGGCAGGCAACAGGATTATATAGAAAACAACAGCGAGCTGGTGAAACTGCTGATGATTGGTTACAGCCACCTCATGGAAGGGGAGCTTTTGGCCGGCGGGGAAAAGGTTGACGGTTACCAGGTTGAAGAGGCAGTCCGCCAGCACATGTTTGGTTATGGCCTGAACAAACCGTCGAACCGGTAAGCCGGCAGGCGGCGTTCAACAGTACTGGATTGGAAAAGAGGCGACAACAGTGAGCTGGCAAAAAAACCTCTGGGCGCTTTCCCTGAGCATGTTTATCGGCAATATTGGCTTTAACATGGTTATACCTTTTTTTCCGGTCTTCCTGGAAGAAGTGGGCATGAAAGAAAACATACCCATCTGGACCGGGATCCTGGTTTCTGTTACTTTTTTGGTTGCCGGGCTGGTGGCGCCGGTCTGGGGGTCGCTGGCTGACCGCTACGGTAAAAGGATAATGCTGGCGCGTTCCGGGTACGGGCTTGCGCTTTTAAGCGTCTTGATTGTTTTCTCCACAAGCGAGTGGCATCTTTTGGGTTTCCGGGTACTGTTCGGGCTGCTGGGCGGGTTGATCCCCACCGCCGTCATGCTCACCGTTTCCAATACGCCGCAGGAGAACATGGGTTTTGCCCTGGGAGTCATTAACACCTTTATCGCCGTGGGCAGCATTATGGGGCCTTTTGTCGGCGGGGCCATGGTCGAGTTTGCCGGCATCAGAAACAATTTCCTGGCCTCCGCCGCGGTGATTTTTATTGCTACCACCATCGCCCTTGTTTTCACCAGCGAAAAAATAAACAGGCAGGCTGAAAAAACGACCATCCTGCAGGATGTGCGGCTTGTACTGCAGAACCGGTCTCTGCTGCGGGTTTTCTTCAGCATGGTGGTCCTGCAGGCTTCCAACTTTTTATTTGTGGCCGTGCTCCCGCTGCGGGTGGGGGAACTCACGGCTTCCGGCGCACAGTTGACGACAGGCATGCTGTTTTCCCTGACCGGTCTTACCCTGGCCCTTGGCTCTTTTCTTTTTGGGCGGGTGAAAGCCGATTATTTGAGGATGCTGTTAGCCGGCCTGTTTATAAGCGGCGGTTTGTGCGTTTTGCAAGGGCTGGCGCTTTCCGTTTTGACGTTTGGCGTACTGCGGTTCCTCTTCGGGTTTGCCAACGCGGCCGTGAGTGTCGGCGGCAACGTTCTCATTACGGAGCACTCGGTGCCGGAAACCAGGGGACGGGTCTTCGGGGTTTTAAACGCCTTCACTTCTTTTGGAGCGGTGGTCGGCCCGCTGGCCGGGGGATTCATGAGCGAGCAGTTGGGCACGGCAAGTTCTTTTCACGGCTGTGCAGCCCTGTTTATTTTCGCGGGTTTGGTCGCCTGGAAACTCAGGTCTTCCTCCCGGCTTCTGCCTCCCGGAATACTCAGGCAAAAACAGGCTGGGGGCGCATAAATGCGGAGGTCTTAAAAAAAACGGCCGGCTTGCTTGAGCCCGGCGCAGCGTTGGGTTAGAATTAAAAAAACAAGACCGTGCGCTTGTAAAGAGTGCGCGCGTTTGAGGGAAGGTGAATTAACAAAAAAATGGTTGGCATTTATGATCTGGTGATTGTAGGGGGAGGGCCGGCCGGCTTGACCTCCGGACTTTACGCCTCAAGAGGCGGGTTAAAGGCCCTGCTCCTGGAAAGGATGGGAACAGGCGGGCAGGCGGCGATGACTCATCTGATCGAAAACTACCCCGGCTTTCCAAAAGGGATCGGGGGAGCCGAACTGGCCGATCTCATGACCGAACAGGCGAAGAAGTTCGGCCTGGAACTGGAATACGCCGAGGTTACCGGGATCGATAAAACGGTTGATTATTTCCTGGTAAAAACTGCGGGAAACGCCGCTTATCCGGCCAAGGCCGTGATCATAGCCGCAGGCGCCAGGCCCAAAAAGCTGGGCGTGCCCGGCGAGGACAAACTGGCAGGCGCAGGGGTCTCATACTGCGCGACCTGTGACGGGGCCTTTTTCAAAGACCGGGATGTTGTTGTGGTTGGGGGCGGGAACACGGCCCTGGAGGACGCCCTTTACCTGACCAGATTTGCCGGCAGGGTGACCGTCGTCCACCGCCGTGACAGCCTTAGGGCGGCGAAGATACTGCAGGAGAGGGCTTTCCAGAACCCCAGGATCGAATTCGAGTGGGATTCGGTTGTCAGGCGGATAACAGGTGAAAGACTGGTCGAAGGGGTGGTCCTGAGCAACGTTAAAACGGGGGAGGAAAAAACAATTCCAGCCAGCGGAGTTTTCGTGGCCGTGGGCCATCTTCCCAATTCCGATTTTGTCCGGGGGCTGGCTGCGCTTGACGAGGGGGGTTATGTGCTTGTCAACCAGCGGATGGAAACGAACTGTCCCGGTGTGTTTGCAGCAGGCGACATCTGCCAGAAAGGGTTCAGGCAGGTGATTACCGCCGCTGCCGACGGAGCCGCCGCTGCCCACTTCGCCCAGGAATGGCTTACCTTGCGCCAGCAGAAGTGAAAATAAAGGATCAGGAGAGGGGCAGCTGGATCCTGAAAATTGTGCCTTCGTTTATTTCACTCCACACGTTTATTCTGCCGTTATGGCTATCTATTATCAATTTGGCGATGGTAAGTCCCAGGCCGGTTCCGCCGCTTTCTTTTGTTCTGGACCTTTCGGCCCTGTAAAAGCGGTTAAAAATATGAGGCAGGTCTTCTTTGGAGATACCGATTCCGGTATCTTCAACACTTATGACGGCATTCTGCCTGCTGAGATAACAATTTAGCTTTATAACGCCGCCGGGCGGGGTATACCTGGTGCTGTTGTCCACAAAGATCCTGATGGCTTCCTTGAGAAGCTTTCTGTCGGCCATGATTACAAATTCTTCGTTTCTTTCATTGATGATTTGATGGGTCGTATCTATTAATCTTGTTTCCTGCAAGATTTCATTTATGACCTCGCACAGTTGAAATTCTTCCTTGTTAACCTTTAAAGCGCGGTTGTCTCCCCGGGCCAGAAAAAGAAGCTCTTCAATCAGGTGGTTCATACTTTCGGCTTCACTTAAAATAGCGGAAATTGACTCATCCAGGACTTTTTTATCGTCCCTTCCCCAGCGGGACAGCAAGTTTGCATAACCACGGATGACGGATATTGGCGTCCGCAGTTCATGGGAGGCGTCGGAGACAAACCGGGTTTGCTGCTCGACGGATTTTTGGATCCGGTCCAGCATAGCGTTAAAGGTCTGGGCCAGTTCTTTCAATTCGTTTTTTGACCCGCTGACATCAAGCCTCCGGTCAAGTTGATTAAAAGAAATTTCCTGCACGGTCCTGGTCATGGCCTTTATGGGGGAAAGTAGTCTTCTGCTGGCCCTGGAACCGATGAAAGTGATGAAAAAAATGCCGATAGCATTAAACACCAGCAGAATCCCGCCTAACAGGAACACGTAATCCCCAGGGGGGTAATATTTGACGTAATAATCGAAGCTTAAAATTATGCCTATGCTCATCAGCAAAAAAATAAAGAAAAAAAGAAACACGTAAGTAATTGTAATTCTAAAACTGAGGGAAAAACGCAGCTTATTCCCCAGGCCTTTTTTAATCAGGGCCAGGAAATAAAAAAGTGTCTTGAAGATGAAAAAAATGAGTTTGAAGACAAGAAGAACTACCAGCGAAAAGGCCTTAAATACTTTTTTGATGGTTGAAAAGGCGCCGTTTTTATTCTTCATTTTTCAGCTGATACCCCACTCCGCGCACGGTGTGAATGAACCTGGTATTATACCGGTCGTCAATCTTGCTTCGGAGATAGCGGATGTAAACATCGACTATGTTTGTTTCCCCCGCATAGTCGTAGCCCCATACCTCCTCCAGGATCGTGTCCCTTGTTAAGACAATCTCCTTGTTTTGCATCAGGTATTTCAGGAGATCGAATTCTGTTTTTGTCAGGCCCAACTGCTCGCCGTCATAAGTTGCCGTACGTTTGCGAACATCAAGGCAGAGACGACCTGTGCGGATGATCTCCTGTTTGGCCGGGCTGGTCGTATTACGTTTAAAAGCTGTCCTGATGCGGGCGAGAAGCTCCTCGATGGCGAAAGGTTTTACCATGTAATCATCAGCTCCCGAGTCCAAACCCATGACCCTGTCCATTATATCTCCCTTGGCGGTAAGCATGATCACGGGGACTTCGCTGGACTGCCGGAGTCTCCTCAGCACTTCCATGCCATTAAGGGAAGGCAGCATGACATCAAGGATGATCAGGTCGTAATCACCGGACAACGCTTTTTCCAGACCGCTCCTTCCGTCCTGCTCCAGTTGGACGGCATATCCTTCATGCTCAAGTTCCAGCTGCACAAACCGTGCAATCTTGGCCTCGTCTTCGATTACGAGTATTTTTTTTCTGGTCACGGCACAAGCCCTCCGGGAAAACATTGATATAATCTAATTTACTATATTCCCCGGTCTTTGCCAATAAACGGGCCAAGGCCGGATAAAAAAAGAAAACCTGCTTAAAACCAGCAGGTCCTAAGTGCGGCTTGCATTCAGTCGATCTTGATTTCCCGGGAAACCCTGTCGGCAAATTCACTTGCCTTGCTGGTGATGTTTTCGATGCTGCTGTTTATGCTGCATTCTTCGCCGCTGCTTTTGTAAAACCTGATTCTGCAGTCGGTAAGAAGAGCCAAGACCAGCAAGGCGGCGGCGAGAGGCATGGCCAGGACGGCAACCAGCAAGGCAAGCGGCAAATTGATATTGAGGATGGTTGCCTCGTTTTTAGTGATGACCAACCTTATTCTACTTGCCCTTGTGTATATGTTCTTTATCTTTTTGAAAACAGAAGAAGCGCTGCCCTCAAATTCTTCCGGCCTTATCTTGTTCTCCTCTTCCAGGAAGGCGAGAGCCTCCACAACATTACCGCCGTTTTTCTCCAGCGCTTCCTTGGCCTCCTTGTAACTCACATTGGCCCTTTTTCTCAACAGGTCAATCTTTTCCAGCGTGATTTCCATTGTTATTCCTCCATTTGCAATTTTTTTGACGTTACGATCCGTATAGTAACCCCTGGGGGTTAGAGGAGCATTAAGAAAAGATTAGAATTTGATTAGAATTTCCCTGCCTGGCGATTAGAAGAGAAAACTATCCTTCAGGCTAAATCTGGTATAATAAGGGCAGGTTAAATCGGGTAAACAAAGAAACGAGGTGTCATTTTGAGCCGCGTCTCATTTCTTCACTGTGCCGACGTCCACCTGGGAAACCTGCAGTATAACGAACCCCGGCGCCTGCAGGATTTCGCCGGCGCTTTCCGGCAGGTGGTCGATTACGCCCTGGACAGCAAGGTCGATTTCGTCCTGGTGAGCGGGGATTTTTTTCATAAGCGCTCGATTAACGCGGAGACCCTGGAACAGTCCGTTAACCTGCTTTCACCCCTGAAGGAAGCCGGCATCCCGGTGTTCGCCATTGAAGGCAACCATGACAAAGCCTATTACGTGGACAAAAACTCCTGGCTGGGTTTCTTGAACAACCAGGGTTATCTTAACCTGCTGACCCCCTCTTTTCAGGGGGGTGAACTTGTTTTATCTCCGTGGAACGAGGAGACAAAAAGCGGGTCTGTTTATGACCTTCCAGGCGCCAGGGTCTGTGGGGTGGGCTACCTGGGCGTTACCACGGCCAGCCGGCTGGAAGAAATACTGGGGCAGTTCCCCGGTAAAGGGGACCGTTTCACGGTCTTCATGCTGCATGCCGCCGTCAACAGGCTGCTTGTCCATGAGCTTGGCGGCATAAAAAGGGAACTGCTGGAACCTTTTCGCCCCAAGGTCGACTACCTGGCCCTGGGTCACATCCACAGCCGCTACGAGTTGGACGGGTGGATCTACAATCCCGGGTCCCTGGAATGCGTTCACCTTGACGAATTCGGTCCCGGCAAAGAAAAGGGCTTTTACCATGTGAGCGCCGGTGACAAAGGGGTGGAGGCGGTTTATGTTCCCAGCCGCTGCCGGCCCGTTTGCCGTTATTCCGTCGACATTTCCGCCTCCCGTGAAGCGCGGGATGTTTGTGAACTGCTTTGGCGGGAGATCTCTCCCCAGGCCCCCGCGGAAGGAGCGCAGGTCCAGGTGACGCTTTACGGCCAGGTGCCTTACAGCCCGCTGGGCCTTGATCTTGAGTTCCTGGCGGCAAGGCTGAAAGAAACGTACTCCTGCCTTCATGTGGAAATACTGAACAGGATTAACCTGCCCGTTGAGGAGAAACTGGCGGAGGGGAGTACGGTGAAGCGGGAGGATGTCGAGAGGCTTGTTTTCCGCCAGGTTCTTGCCCAGGAAAGGAACTGGGAGGAGGGAGACCTGGCGGGCGCCGTGGAAGCCGTCCGACGGGTCAAGGAAATGGCCCTGGCCGGAGAGGACAGCGAGGAAATAATCAAATTTCTCCTGGAGTCCAGCAGCGCGCTGCTGGGAGATGACGCAACCGGACAGGAGCGAGGGGAAAACGGCGGCGAGGCGGGTGAGAATTAATGAGGCTGGTGAGCCTGACGCTGGAGAATATTAAAAGCTACGTGAATGAATCCATCGCTTTTTATGACGGTGTCAACTTCATTTCCGGGATAAACGGGGCCGGGAAAACGACGGTCATCGAAGCGATTGGCTGCGCGCTGTTTGACAGCAGCCCGCTTTCTTCCCAGCAGAAATTTATCCGGGAGGGGGCAAAAAGCGGCGTAATAACTGTGGTCTTCGAGGCTGCGGATGAAAGGTTGTACCGGGTGGTGCGGCGCCTGAGAAGGCCTTCCGGCGGTTCCTGGAGCGTGATCGACGAGGAGTCGGGCCGCGAGCTTCCCGAACTGCACGGCAGCCAGGACGTCAAAGCCTGGCTGGCCGCCAGCCTGGGCATCGCCGGGGGTCTTGAGCCTTCCCTGCTGTTTGAAGATGTGGTTGCTGTTTCCCAGGGCAGTTTTACAGCCCCTTTTTTGGAAAGGCCGGAGCGGCGGAAAAAAATATTCAATACCGTCCTGCAGCTGGAGAGTTACCGGGAGGCTTTTGAAAAAACGAGCGGACTTGTCACCGCTCTCAAGGACAGGATTTTTGCCGGGGAAGCGGAGATAAAAAGCCTGCTGGTCAGGGTGGAAGACTTGGCCGCCTGCCGGGAACAGTTAAAAGCCAGCCGGGAAAAAGCGGATCTGCTGGATAAAAGCCTGCAGGAGCTGGCGGAGAACCTGGCCCGCCTGGAAGAGGAAACAGCGGTCCAGGAACGCTTGAGGACGGAACTGGAAAAGCGCGAGAGCGAGCTGCAGGCTGTTAAAATCCGGCTTGACAACCTTTGCGCGCAAAAAGAGCGGCTGGAAAGCCAGCTGGCAGAAGCCGCCCGCAGCCGGGAAAAAGCGGCCGCGGCCGAACCTGGCTACCGTGAATACCTCCGCCTGCAGGAGCGCGAAAAAGACCTGGAAGAAAAACGAAAGTCCAGGGAATCGCTGAAAAATGAAATCCAGGAACTGCAAAAACAAGCGGCGGTCCTTAAAGCGGGGATAGAGAGCGAAAAGGAAAGCCGCAGGCGCCAGGTCATCCAGGGGGAAGCTGAGCTCAAGGAGATAATGGCGGAGGGGGAAAAAGAAAAAACCGCTAAACAAGCGATTGAGACCAGGCAGAGCGAGGTTGCCGGATGGCACAAGAAATTTGAGGAACTGAAGGCCTCGTGGCAGTTCGCCGGCCAGGCCGCTGAACGCTTTGAACAGGTAAAGGCCGCCCTGCCCCTGCACCGGGAGAATTACGAGCAGCTTAAGCAGGAGAAGGAAAAGCTGGCGGCGGCATTGGGACGAATGGAAGAGACCGAACGGCTCGCGCGAAGCGTTCCCGGGCTGGAGGAAGGGCTGGCCGGCGTGCGAGAAAGGCTGAATGAAACGAAGGCCAGGGCTGCGGCCCTGGAAGAGAACCGCAGCGCCAGCAGCGGCGGGCTGTGCCCGTTTTTGAAAAAACCCTGCCTCAACGTTGAAGGAAGCCTTGAAGATTACTTCAGCCGGGAGATCGAAAAGATCACCGCGGAAATACCGGGACTGCTGCAGGAAGAGGCGGAGCTTGAGAACCGGCTTGCCGCCGCCAGGAAAGCGGCGGGGGATCTTTTTGTCCTGCGGCACCAGGAGGAGCGGCTGCAGGAACTGGAGAGGATGGAAGCGCAAAACAGGAGCAGTCTGGAAAAAGAAAAAGAAACGCTGTCCGCCGAAATCGGGCCGGCGCGGTCCCGCGCTTTCCGGGAAGCCGTCGGGAACGCGGTGAAAATCCTGAAGGCAGCGGGAATAAGTACGGGCGAAGAGGAAACAGCCGGCCGCGAATACCTGGCACAGCTTGTGGAGCGGTATGAACGCCTCTTTGTGGAGTTCTGCCGCGGGTTCGACCCCCTTGAGGGGAGGCGCTTTTTAGAACCGCTGGCGCAGGCGGCAGCGCAGATCAAAGCGCTGGCCGACAAATTGTGGGAACGGGCGGAATCAGGTTTCAGGGAGACCTTGCAGGAGACCGGCAGCGTCCTGGCGGCCTGCGAAGCCAGGCTGGCCGCTCTCCGGGACAGGTTCAGAAAAGTGAACGAGGGAATCAAGAGAATAAACGAGGACAGGACCGTCCAGGAAAAGGAAGAGGAACTTGCGGCTAAGGAGCGCGCTGGGGCGGACCTGCAGGCCAGGCTTCAACAGTATGACGGCCTGGACGGGGAGTGGGAGAAGAACAAGGAACGCAAGAGAGAACTTGAACCGTTTTTCATCCAGTACATGCAAAACATTGAAGGGGCCGCCAGGCTGGAAAATCTGAAAAACGAAAAGAACAAGCTGGAAGAAGAGACGGCCAGGCGCCAGGAGGAAGAAAAGAGGCTGGAAAACAGCATACAGGACCTCCGCGCAAGGTACAAAGCCGACCTTCTGTCATCTTTGAAACTTGAGCGTGACCGGCTTGTGACCGAGAAGGCAAAGAAAGTGACCGAACTGGAGCATGCCCTGCTGGAAGCGGAAAAAAACGAGCGGCAAGTGCGGGAAAAAGAGGGCTACCAGCAGCACATCCTTGAACTGGAAAGAAAAATGGCCGCCGAGAGGAAGGCCCAGGCTCTTTTGAACCTGGTGAGGCTCGTTCTCAACCAGAGCGGGGAAAAAATGGCCAGGGTCTACCGCGAACACCTGGGGAGGGAAGCGAACCTGATTTACCAGCAGATAGCGGGGGAGAACGTTCACCTGGTGTGGGAAGAAGATTACGAGGTCAAGCTGAAAGACGCGCCGGGCGGTAAAGAGCGGGAACGTGTCTTTGCCCAACTGTCCGGCGGGGAAAAGATGACGGCTGCGCTGGCCGTGCGCCTTGCCCTTCTGAAACAGGTGGCGGGTTTGGGCGTCGGGTTTTTCGACGAGCCAACCGCAAACCTGGACGAAAAAAGGAGGAACAACCTGGCGCGGGTTATTCCCGGGCTGGCCGGGGATTTTCGCCAGCTGTTCCTGATCAGCCACGACGATACATTTGACGCGGTCACGGAAAACATAATTTTCCTGGAAAAGGAAGGCGGCGGCGGGACAAAAGTCGTCAGCGGCTGACGCCGATATTTGAAGGCCAAAACAAGGCGGGCGGGAGGACGGACCAAAGGGCCTCCCGCCCGCAGCGGGGAAGACGACGAGCGCTTCAGGCGCACCCTGGAAAAACTGTTAGCTCCCTTTTAGACCGGAAACGGCGGCAAAAGGGAGTTCTTTTTTTTGAGTATTCCGGGTGCCCAGGCACAGGACGGAAAAAGGCCGCATAGTATTATGAGGAATAATAAAAAGGATGTGAGGCGGGCATGGGCCTGGAGCAGTTTATGAAAGCGCTGTCAATGCTTCCCCAGATCGTGGAATCAATAAAGAAAATGGACGAGAAAGAAAAAATGAGCTTCGTGGAAAAACTGGGACTTGACGGCGAGGAAAAGGAAACAGCCTATAATATCCTTACCTGTTTTCAAGAAGGGAAACCTTTAAGCCCTGACCAGCAGGGCGTAGCCCAGAAACTTTTGGAGAAGGCTATGGAGTTTAACAAGATCGATCTTGCTGCCCTGTTCGGCAATCTGGGAATGGGGATTAAGTGAGAACCTGCACTCTTTACGTGTTTTCGTCATATGATAAACAGGTGAGTAGCGGATAGAAAGAGGTGAACGGCGTGGCGAGCTTGCGGTTCAGTTTTGACGGGGAAAGGCGCCAGGTCAGCGGTCATAGTTTTGGGTGGAGGCGGCCTTCGCCGTTTCCTTGCCCGGGAAGCCATAGAGGGCGCGGCCTGTATCCGGTTATCTACCCCGTTTACGTAAAGCGGGAAGACCGGGTTGAAAGGGAAAACTGCTGCGAAGACACAAAAAAAGGAGCGGCAGCAAAGCAGGAAGTAAAAGAAGAACTGGATAAGGCGCTTCCTTCACCGGAAGGCGCCGTTTACAGCGAAAACGAAGCAAAAGAGATTAAAGAAGGCGGCCAGGAGGGAAAAAAAGACAGCGTCGTCAGCGCAAGTGAAAAACTCATTGCCTTCTTAGAAACCGCCGAAACCGGTCTGGTAGGTTTAAAAGCACAGGCCAGTTTATTCAGACACGCTTTTAATGAGATAATGTTCAAACTGGATAGTTTTGCCCAGCTGCTTGACATCATAAGGAGCAATGAGGAAAGAAAAACCGCTCCCCCGGAGGCCGCCCTTTCATTAAAAAAAGAGACAAAAGACACATTGGATGAAATACTTGAAATCTTGCAAACTCCCGCTTTTCAAGGCATCATGCGGCAGCTGGCGTTAAATTTCATCGTGAAAAAATAGTGGTTGAGGAACATCTAACGGCCGCAGTTCATAGAATGGTACGGGGGAGGTAAGGAAAATGACAAACCATGCGACTTACCCGGGATACAGGAGCATCAAGACGGCAAACCTCTTTGGCCCGCCAGCGCGGCTGGTAGTTGTTAAAGAAGGCGGCAAAACCATGGAGGATAATAAAGAAAACGTTGGGAAGGACATATTGAAAATATCTTACGGCAGGGCTTTTGGCATAGCCTTTATGATCCTGTTTGCTCTGCTGTTTTTCCCAGGGGTAGGGGTTTCAAGTTCCGCCGCAAGAAAGCAGCGGGAATAATAATAAGATTAAGCATAATAAAAGGAGGTATTCTGATGGTTCAGGAAAATGTTGAGGCTGCTCAATACGCGTATGGGTACGGGTTTGGTTTCGGAGGAGGGCTTATTTGGCTGATCTTTTTAATCATTATCTTCTGCGTTATTTTCAGCTGTTTCTGCAAGCCTTTCGGACCGGGCTATTAAAACGGGTAAAAAAAAGAGCACAGTGTCATGCTGTGCTTTCTTTTTTTGCCGCGCAGCCCGGTAACATATAGAAGTGCGGCTACATACAATAAGGTGCAATTATGCGAGGAGGTGGAGGTATGAACAGCGCTACTGGTTCAGAAAAAGGCGGACAAGAGGGCCGCTTGCTGGAGAACATCGCGGCCATGAGCGATCAGGTGGCCGGGTTGAAAGAAAGATGTTCCACCCTTTGTTCGCTGTTAGACGAAGGGACCCACAAAATAGACGCCGTTTTGAACATCATCAACAATCTTAAGGTTAAAGAGCGGGCAATACTGTCAGCCGGCGGGGATCAGGCCGTGGTTCAACAGATGTCGGAAGAGCAGATCGACAGCATTCTGGACATGTTGAAATCACCGGCCTTTCACAGCTTGCTCAGGCAGCTGCTGGTGAAATGGGCTTCCCCCGGCGGCTCCCCCGCTGCGCAGCAGGAATAGAACTCCGCAAGAATGAAAGCCCCGCTGGGGGCTTTCATATTCGTCTTTGCCGCTACTTGAGATTATTTAAGCAGTCACGACAGTAAACAGGTTTTATGCCGCTGGGCTTGAAAGGCACCTGGGTTTCCACGCCGCAGTTGGAACAGTTTACCGTGTACAGCTGGCGCTCACCGCGGCTATTCATCTGGCTCTTGCGCGCCCTGCGGCAGGGCAGGCAGCGCGCGGGCTCGTTTTGAAACCCTTTTTCGGCATAAAACTCCTGTTCCTGGACCGTAAAAACAAACTCCTTTCCACAGTCCTTACAGATAATAACCTTGTCTTCCATGCTTTCTCTTCCTCCTGAGCAGATTTGGATTCCTCTACCTCCTTGATAGACGGCCAAATCTAACCCCGGGAAAAAGAGGAGTTTGGGATGGTTTGCCTTCATGCAAGAAGCGGGAATCACAATATTTCATTTTCAGTATACATGGAGATAAAATATTTTGCAAATTTTTTATTTCTTCTTGAGAAAATAAATAAACGTTTGTATTTAATATTTCCCGGGAAAAAAGTTAAACTAAGTGTATGGTGACTCGATTTTTAATTTACGGCATATTGGGCTGGGCCATGGAGGTCATGTGGACAGGGTTGGGCGCCTTAATGCTGGGAAATCTGCTGCTGCCTGGTTTCACTTATCTCTGGATGTTTCCCATATACGGAGCGGCCGTGTTTCTAGAGCCGCTGCACGATAGAATAAGGATGTATCCCTGGTACATCAGGGGTATTTTTTGGGCGGGCGTAATCATTTGTTTTGAATACCTGACCGGCTGGCTGCTTTATTCCCTGCTGGGCAGCTGCCCGTGGGACTACAGCCGCTCGACGCCTTACCACGTCAACGGCTTGATTCGCCTGGACTACCTGCCGGTCTGGTTCGTTGTCGGCCTGCTGTTTGAAAAAATTCACCTCTTCATTGACCGGATCAATGTGTGAAACCTTGCGCGCGCTCCGAAAAAAATATACCATGTGAAATGGAAAACTCCTTTTTCTTTCGAGGTGACAGCAGCATGCGGCTGCGCAGGAAACGAGGGATTGAACAGCAAATTGAAAGAAAACGTCATTTGATCATGAGCGGGCTGCATGAATTGAGAGGCACGTGGGCCGAGGTGTTCGGGAATGAGCGCCCCCTGCACGTGGAGCTTGGAACCGGAAAAGGCGCCTTTCTGGCCGCGCTTGCCCGTGCCTGTCCCGCTATAAACTACGTGGGAGTGGAAAGAGTTCCGGAAATAATTTACCAGGCCGCCGTGAAAATAGAAGCGGGCGGAACCGGCAACGTGCGCCTGCTGCTGGCCGATGCGGAGAGCCTTCCTTTTTACTTTAACCCCGGCGAAATTGAAAGAATATACCTTAATTTTAGCGATCCCTGGCCTAAAAAGCGCCATGCCAAGAGGCGACTGACCAGTCCCCGTTTTTTGGATGTTTATATGAAGCTTTTAAAAAAAGGCGGGGAAATACATTTGAAGACCGACAACCGGGATTTTTTCGAGTATTCCCTGGAGACCCTGGCGGGTGCCGGCTTTTCGCTGCAAAAAATCACCTTTGACCTTCACGGGTCCCTTGCCGGTGGCAGTGTAATGACCGAGTACGAGCAAAAGTTTGTTAAACAGGGAAAACCCATCTGCCGATGTGAAGCGATCAGTCCTTTGTTTTGATGGAATGCCCAAAAATTCTGCATATGGAGCGAGGTGTATAATAAAAGTGAGGCTGCCGGAAGAATTTGCCGCCAGGATGGAAGGCTTTTTAAAAGCCGAGTGGAAAGAACTGCTGGCTGCCTGGGAAGGTCCTTCCCACCAGGGGCTGCGGGTCAACACGCTCAAGATTGGCGTGAAGGACTTTTTGTCCCGGGCGCCGTTTGCTCTTGAACCCGTTCCCTGGACCAAAGACGGCTTTTACGTCCTGGACGGCGAAAGGCCCGCCAGGCATCCTTATTACCAGGCCGGGCTCTATTACCTTCAGGAGCCCAGCGCCATGGCCCCGGCTGCCTGCCTGGGCGTGAAGCCGGGAGATAAGGTCCTGGACCTCTGCGCGGCTCCGGGCGGAAAGTCAACACAGCTTGTTTCCCTCCTGCGCGGCGAGGGACTGCTTTTGTCCAACGACAACAACCCGAAAAGGGTTAAGGCCCTCGTCTGGAATCTTGAACACTGGGGTGCTTCCAACACGGCGGTGACAAACGAGGAACCGGCGAGGCTGGCCGCTTATTTCCCCGAGTTTTTCGATAAAATCCTGGTTGATGCGCCCTGCTCCGGAGAGGGCATGTTCAGAAAAGACGGGCGTGCCGCCGGGAGCTGGTCTTCTTACGGCTTTTGGACCTGTGTTGCGGTCCAGAAGGAACTGCTGGCCGCGGCGGCTTTAATGCTGAAAAAGGGCGGGCGCATGCTCTATTCCACATGCACGTTTTCGCCTGAGGAAAACGAGGGCGTAGTGGAACATTTTTTACAGGCACACCCGCACTTTTCTTTACTCGACATCCACCAGGCGCACGACTGGGATCCGGGAAGACCGGAATGGCTTGCCGACGCCGGTTGGGATTGCCGGGAAGAATTCCGGGAAGAATTAAGAAAGACCAGGAGGTTGTGGCCGCACCGCGCCAGGGGCGAAGGGCATTTTATGGCCCTGCTGGAGAAAAGAGAAGAAGACTGCGGGCGGCAGATGCCGCCGCGTGCAGGGGCTGATGGGAGCCGCCCGGTAGAACCTTTTCGCGCTTTTATGGAGAAAAACCTGGTCCGCCCCATTGAGGGCGAATTCATTCAACAAGGGCACTATGTTTACCGGCGTCCTCCGGGGCTTATCCTGCCGGAAAGCTTAAAAATTCCTCGCCCGGGCTGGTTTATGGGCATAGTAAAGAACGGGAGGTTTGAGCCCTCCCAGGCGATGGCCATGGGGCTTCGCCGTGAACATGCGGCCAGAAGCGTTTCCTTCGAAATAAATGACCGCAGCGTTGAGCGCTACCTGAGAAGAGAAACGCTCCTGACAGGGGGACCAAAGGGCTGGACGCTTGTCTGCCTGGAGGAATTTCCCCTGGGTTGGGCCAAGCAAACCGGCGAACACCTGAAAAATTGCTACCCCCCAGGTTGGCGGCGGACTTGTTGAGGAGGTGCCTGGATGAAATTGTGTTATAAAATATGGCTTGACCAAAACGGGAAGGCTTTTGGCGCCGGGCCGTATGAAATATTTATGAAGATCGACCAGCACGGGTCTTTGCGCAAAGCGGCGGAAGAGCTCCACCTGTCTTACAGCAAGGCCTGGAGAATCGTCAACATGGTTGAGGAGAGGCTGGGGTTCAGATTTGTCGAGCGCGAGGCGGGCGGCAGCTGCGGGGGAGGGTCCCGGCTGACCGAAGAAGGCAGGAGATTTGTGCAAAGGTACGCCCTGTTTATGAGCGAGGCTGAAGAGTGCTTGAAGAGAGCATTTGAAAAACACTTTGCAGGTTGACAGTCGTTTTCAACTGTTATATTTTTATGCTGAGAGGTTTGCCCGCGGCAAGATTTTTTGTTTGGCCATCGTTATGTACGCGCGAGAATAACGACTGACAGGAGGAGAAGGGAAAGCGATGGAGAGCACAGGCTTATACCAGAGGCTGAAAACTTACCTGCAAGAAATCATATATTCTCACCACCTTGGGGATGAAGAAGTCCTCATCAGGGGAAAAGAGCTTTCAGCCGAGGAGGCGATTGGCAAACCCGGTCGCCAGGATTATCCCTTGATTAAAGGAAAGGAAAAAATGCTGCAGGCCGAATTCAGGGGAGCAACAGGGCAGGCCTTTACCGACAGCCCCGGCCCGTTTGCCGGGGCGCTGCCGGATTTTTTGAACATGCCCCTGGACACAAACTTTCAGCGGGCGGTCTTCACCGCGGCTTTGAATGCGGTGATGAGGCACCTGGGGATGATTGAAGGCACCGTGCACTGTAAGGACGAAGAACCGGCCAGGTGCGCCGGGCAACTGGTGGATCTTCTTCGCCGCGAGTACGGGAACCCGAGGGTTGCCCTGGCCGGCTTTCAGCCGGCTCTCCTGGAACACTGCAGCAAGGCCTTCCCCGTAAGGCTGGTCGACCTGGACAAAGACAACATCGGGCAGAAAAAATGCGGGATAATTGTCGAGGATGCCGAACTGAAAACAAAAGAACTGGTTGAGTGGTGCGACCTGCTTCTTGTAACGGGGAGCACAATAGCCAACGGCACGATAAGCGCCTTTTTACAGGTTGATAAGCCGGTCATCTTCTACGGCACGACTATTGCGGGCGCAGCGAAAATACTTGGCTTGAGGAGGTTCTGCCCATGCGCAAAATAAAAGTGGATGCGGGCAAGGCGATAAATAAAAGCCTCCTTGCCGGCCTGCTGGTTATGCTGTCTCTTTTTTTCCTTGTTTCCGGGTGCGGCAAGGACAAAAAGACGCAGGCGCCAGGGCTGGCGGTGGAGTATAATACCCACGCGGCATGCGCTTTCATTGCCCAGGAAAAAGGCTGGCTTCCCCGGCCGGAGCGGGGCAGGGGCTTGTTCAGCGTGTATGCCACAGGCGTGGCCCTCTCAGGGGCTTTGGCCCGGGGTGATGTGGATGCCGCCTTCATCTGCTTGATACCGGCTGTTACCGCTTATACCAACGGCGGCGTGCCGGTTAAAATAGTATGCGGGACCCACCAGTACGGCTACGGCCTGGTCTGCAACGCGTCCAGGATTAAAGAGGTCAGGGACCTGGAAGAAAGCGGGATAAAAATCGGCTGCGTCAGTGAGGGAGGGACCACCGACATCCTCCTGCACAAAATCATCGAAAAGCACGCCCTGGTAAAAGAAAAAGTCATGCGCAACGTTTTGCGGATGGACCCGCCCAGGCAGCTGCTGGCCCTGAAAGCGGGGGAAATTGACGCGGCCGTGGTTCCGGAACACTTCGCGACCCTGGCCGAAGAACTCGGATTCAAAATGCTGCTGAAAAGCCAGGACGTTTGGCCCGAAATGCCAGGCAGCGTCCTGCTGGCAACGGACAGGCTGGTGACTGAAAACCGGGCCGCGGTAAAGGAACTATACGCGGCCGTAACCCGAGCCACCGCTTACATCAACGAGAACCCCGCCGGTGCGGCGGAAATTGTGGCCCAAAAGCTCAATGACCTTCAAGGGCCGGCGGGATTGAGTAAAACGGCGGGCGCTGGCGGCGATTTCTATACCACCGCGGAGACCATGCGCCGTTCAATGGACCGCCTGACATACACCACCCGGCTGGAAAAAGAAAAAGTACAGGAAGTCATCGATTTCATGCATAAATTAGGATACATAAAAGAAGCGTTTCCGGCGGAGAAGATCATGCTCGAGGAAGGTTGGGCAGGTTAATGACTGTCAACAAAAAAAGTCTTCCGTTATCCAGAGTTGTTTACATCGTGCCGGCAGGCCTGCTGATCTTAGCCTGGGAGGCGCTGGCGTCCTGGAAGGGCAGCCCTTTGTTTCCGCCTTTTTCCGCGGTTGCCCGGCAGTTTTACACGCTCCTTGTAACCCAGGGGTCCCTGTGGACGCATATTACAGCCAGCCTGTTCAGGGTGACGGCCGGATTTGTGCTGGGGAGCGCGGCAGGTTTGCTGGCGGGCGTGCTCATAGGATGGAACAGGCTGGCCGCCGGTTCCCTGGGGCCCCTGGTCAGCATTTTTTATCCCATACCGGCCCTGGGATGGCTTCCCCTGCTCATGCTCTGGGTTGGTCTCAATGAAGCCCTGCCCGTCCTGATCGTCTTTATATGCTGTTTTTTCCCGGTGCTCTACAATACGGCATCGGGCATCAGGAACGTGGATGCCAGGCATATCAGGGCGGCGAGGACGCTGGGAGCCTCTGAACTGCAAATACTCCGCAGCGTGGTGCTGCCTTTGGCCCTTCCCAGCATTTTTACCGGTCTCAAACTCGAAGCGGGCATGGCCTGGCGCGTAATCATCGCGGCAGAGATGGTAGCCGTTCCCACGGGGATTGGCGTTTTAATGATGAAAGCGGAAAGCCTGATCCGCGTGGATACCATCATGGTCTGCCTGGCGGTTTTATCCCTGATGTGTTTTTCTTTTGAAAAAATGATCCGGTATTTTGAAAAGAGGTTTACCTGTTACTGGAGGTAAGGCCGTGACTTTTATCGAGCTCAAGGAAATAACCAATTCATACTGCCTTGACAGGGTTAATTTAAAAATACCGGACGGGGAATTGCTGGTGCTGATGGGACCGACGGGTTCCGGAAAAACCACCCTGTTAAATGTTATCGCCGGGCTGGAAGACTACCGGGGAACGGTCCTGTTTGACGGCCTGCCGGTGGATGGAACTGCGCCCGGCCGGAGAAATATCGGGTACCTTTTTCAGGATAACAACCTCTTTCCGCACATGGATGTGTATTCCAATATAGCCTTCGGTTTGAAGGTGCGGGGGACGGGCAGCGTGGAGATCGCGGAAAAAGTTGAAGAATTAATGGGCATGTTTAATCTTGCTGGCCTGCGTTCCCGTTTTCCCGGCAGCTTAAGCGGGGGTGAGAGGCAGCGGGTTGCCCTGGCCAGGGCTTTGGCCATTGCCCCGGATGTTTTGCTGCTTGATGAGCCAACCAACAGTTTGGATTACCGCACTTCCAAGCGCCTGAGGGCTGAATTCAGGATGTGGCAAAAAAGGCTGGGTATAACTACCGTCTACGTTACCCATGATTACTGCGAGGCGGTGGAAATGGCAGACAGGATGGCTGTTATGGAGCGTGGTAAAATCGTGCGAACCGGCCGGCCTGAAGAGTTTCGCTTTTTTTCTGAGGAAATGGAGGGTATGCCGTGAACCTGACTGAAGCCCTTGGGCTGGAAGAAAACAGCTTCCTGACGTGCGTGGGGGCCGGCGGGAAAACTTCTCTGTTAATGACCCTGGGAACCGAGTGGCAAAAAGAGGGGAGACCTTTTCTCCTTACGGCGACCACCAAAATGTTTTGCTGGCAGGTGCTCGACTTTTACCCGGTTTTTTGCCGGGACTATGAACGGGGCAGCCGGCAGGTCCGCAAGTTCATGTCAAAACACGGCTGCGCCGCCTGGTTTAGGGCCTGGCGGGAAACAAAGGTGGATGGGCTGCCCCCGGAGTGGATCGATGAGCTTATTCGCACGGGCTTTGCGGCTAATGTGCTGGTGGAAGGGGACGGGGCCAGGAAAAAGCTGCTGAAGGTCCCGGCGCCTCACGAGCCGGTGATCCCGTCCGCATCAAACCTGGTGGCCGGCGTTTTAAGCCTTAAAGCCGTCGGGGAAGAATTCTCTTCACGCTTTGTCCACAGGCTGGAGATTGCGGCGGAACTGCTGGGGAAAAAGCCTGGAGAGAGGATAGAAGCCGCTGACCTGGCGACACTGGCGGCACACCCACAGGGGATTTTTAAAGGGGCCGGCCAGAAAAAAGTGCTTGTGCTGGCAGGCAGGGACGGCGAAAACGGCAGCCAGGCCGAAATAATAGCCGAACAATTGAACAGCAGCCCGGCACATATAGCGGCGTGCGTCGTTACGGAAGGTTACGGGAAACTGATGAAGCCCGTGGAGGTATACTCTTATGAGTAACGGCCTGGGCGTTGTAGTGCTGGCTGCCGGGAAAGCCGCGCGCATGGGTGGACCCAAGCTTCTCCTGGAACTGGGAGACGACACGCTGCTCGGCCATGTCCTGAAAACCGCCGCCTGTTTTGACTGGAGCGGGCGGGTTGTCGTTACTGGCGAGCCGCGCGGGCCGCTGGAAGAAGTGTGCAAAAAATACGGTTTCCCTTTTGTCCATAATCCCGACCCCGGGGCGGGCCAGAGCAGCTCGCTGCGCCTCGGCCTCTCCCGCCTGCCCGCCGGCCTGGACGGCGTCCTTTTTCTCCTGGGAGACCAGCCCCTGGTGGGTGTCGACCTGGTGGAGGCGATGATCAGGGAGTTCGGCAGGTCCGGGAAAGAAGAAGGGATCGTTGTTCCCTTTCACGGCGGGGAGGCCCGCAGTCCCGTCCTGTTCGCTTCGCGCTGGCGGGAGGCCTTGTCCCGGCTGGAAGGGGACCGGGGCGGCCGCCAGCTGATTAAAGAGAATCCCCGGGCGGTGATTTCTTTGCCTTGGAATGATTCCCGCCCTTTTTTGGATATCGACCGGTGGGAAGACTATGAAAAAGTCCTGAGGGAGTGGTTGAAAACATGATTATTTACGAGAAAATCCTGGAACTGCTTTCAGGAGGCGAAACGTTCGCCCTGGCCCAGGTCGTCACCCGGGAAGGCTCGGCTCCCCGGGGAGCGGGGGCGAAAATGCTGATAAAAAAAGACGGTTCCATATTTGGCACGGTAGGAGGGGGGGACCTGGAGGCGATGGTGGTCAACGAGGCCCTGGACAGCCTGGACAAGCAAGAGAACAAGTTCAGGGAATACAACCTTGATCAAACCGCAAGCGGCAATCTGAACATGCAGTGCGGCGGCCGGGTAGGCGTTTTTATCGAGGTCGTTTCCCCGCCTCCCCACCTGGTGATTGCCGGGGCCGGGCACGTGGGGATGGCCCTGGCCAGGATGGCCTCGGAACTGCAGTGGCGGATCGAAATAGCGGACGACAGGGCGGAGCTGCTTGAACCGGCCTTGCTCCCGCCCGGGGCGAAAGGAGTTTGGGGGAAAACGTACGTGGAGGCCGTCCGGAAAACGGCAATCTCCGGCAGCAGCCTGGTGGTCATTGTGACCCGCAATGCGGATGCGGAAGTCCTGGAAGAGGTGATCCGGCGGCCGGCCCGCTACCTGGGCATGATCGGGAGCAGGCGCAAGATCGGGTTAATCAGGAAAAAGTTGGAGGAAA
Source organism: Peptococcaceae bacterium (assembly GCA_024655825.1). Classification (NCBI taxonomy): domain Bacteria; kingdom Bacillati; phylum Bacillota; class Clostridia; order Eubacteriales; family Peptococcaceae; species Peptococcaceae bacterium. Next base: position 29,180 of record JANLFJ010000008.1, read on the forward strand.
AAGGTGTGTCGGAGGAACTGCTTAACCGCGTGCACGCCCCGATTGGTCTTGACATCGGGGCGGAAACGCCGGCCGAAGTGGCTGTCAGCATCCTGGCGGAACTGGTGGCGGTGGTAAGAGGCGGCAATCCGGAAAAAGCGGGAAGCCTCAGCAAGAAGGATGGCAGCCCTGGCGGCGATTGAATGAAAACAGGAAGGCAAGGGGATGACTTTAATGAAAAGCAGCGGGCTCGTGGTGGTGAGGGGCGGCGGGGACATCGCCACGGGGATAATCCACCGCCTTTACCGGTCCGGTTTTAAGGTCGCTGCGTTGGAGACGGCGCAACCGACCGTCATCAGGCGGACTGTGGCCGTTGCGCAGTGCGTATTCTGCGGGGAGACAGAGGTTGAAGGGCTGAAGGCCAGGCTGGCCGCTTCACCGGAGGAGGCTCTCGAGATGGCGGGAAAGGGGCTGGTCCCGGTGCTGGTCGACCCGGAGGCCAGGTTCCTGGAAGCACTGCGGCCGGCGGTGGTGGTGGACGCGATTTTAGCCAAAAAGAATATGGGGACGTCTCTTGATATGGCCCCAATCGTTGTCGGGGTGGGGCCGGGATTTACGGCGCGCCGGGACGTGCACGCCGTTGTTGAAACGCAGAGGGGCCATTACCTGGGGAAAGTCTATTACGAGGGGAGCGCCATTCCTGACACGGGGATACCCGGTAAGATTGAAGGCGTGGATAAAGAAAGGGTTGTGCGTTCTCCCGCCGATGGCCTGTTTTTCCCGGCGAGGGAAATCGGCGAGCGGGTGAAACGCGGTGAAACGCTGGGCAGCGTGAACGGGGTGGAAGTCAAGTCACCGCTTGAGGGAATCCTGCGGGGCCTCATCAACAAGGGGGTTGAGGTTAAAAAAGGCATGAAAATAGGAGATGTCGACCCGCGCCAGGTACGGGAACACTGTTTTTCCATCTCCGACAAGGCCAGGGCGGTGGGCGGCGGGGTGTTGGAAGCGATATTACATTTCAGCAGGGAGGACGCAAAGTGAACGGAATGCGCAAGGTCAGGATTGAAGAAGCGGTGGGGATGGTCCTGGCCCATGACGTTACCAGGATAGTGCCGGGGGAATTCAAGGGCCCGGCTTTCAGAAAAGGGCATGTCATCCGGGCTGAAGACATCGGCGCTTTTTTGGACCTGGGCAAGGAGCATGTCTATGCCTGGGAGGCCAGGCCAGGGTGGCTCCATGAGGACGAGGCGGCCGCGGCCATCGCCAGGGCGGTTGCCGGGGAAGGGCTGCGCTTTACGGAACCAAAGGAAGGGAAAATAACCTTTTTGGCCGGCTGTGCGGGATTAATAAAGGTTGACGTGGAGAGGCTGGAACTCATCAACACAATCGACCAGGTTGTCCTGTCCACCCTGCACAACAACAGGCCGGCAAAGGAGGGCGAAAAAGTTGCCGCAACCCGCGTGGTCCCGCTGGTGATCGAAGAAGGAAGGGTCAGGGAAGTCGAGAGAATTGCCAAAAGCGGGCCAATCATTTTCCTCAAGCCCCTGAAGCCCGCCAGGGTCGGGATCGTGACCACGGGGAACGAGGTATACAAGGGGAGGATCAAAGACGGCTTCGGGCCGGCCTTGCAGAAAAAAATGCTCCATTACGGCTGCGAAATAACCGGCCAGGAAATCGTTCCGGACGAGCCGGCCTTGATTAAACAGGCAATCATGGGGATGAGAAACAGAGGGGCCGAAATAATCCTGGTAACAGGCGGGATGTCGGTTGACCCCGACGACGTCACGCCCTTGAGCATCAGGGAACTGGGAGCGGAACTGGTCACTTACGGCTCGCCGGTTTTGCCCGGAGCCATGTTTCTCCTGTCTTACTGGAACGGGATACCGGTCCTGGGTCTGCCGGGATGCGTCATGTACGCCAGCCAGACCGTCTTTGACCTGGTCTTCCCCCGCCTCCTGGCCGGAGAGAAGCTCAGCAAGCGCGACATCGCCCGCCTGGGACACGGCGGCCTTTGCCTGGACTGCGAGGATTGCCGCTATCCCGCCTGCAGTTTTGGCAAGGCTTAAAATGGGCAATCAAAAAACGAGAGCCCGCCGGCCGGAAAAAATTTTTCCGGTTTCCCGGCAAGGCCGCAGGATGTGACGGAAACACACCGAACATTATTAATAAAAGCGGGGGGCAGCCCCTTAAACGGTGGTACCAGGTCATGGCTGAACTAAGAGAATATAACGAAATGTCGCAAAAAATAGCAGAGGCGATCGAGGCCGTGCTCAAACTTGATGTAACAATCATGGATCAAGAAATGCGGCGCATTGCCGGCACGAAGTTCTACAGCAGCCGCCTGCACGAAAAGATAGAAAAGAACACCATTTTTGATTACTGTTTTAAAAACGGGAAACCTTATGTCATCGAGCAGCCCCGCGCCAATGAGATTTGTTTTGCCTGCCCGCGACTGGCGACTTGCGCTGAAAAGGCCGAAATCTGCGTGCCGATAAAGTATAAAAGCGCGGTCATCGGCGTAATTGCTATCGTCGCTTCCACGGAAGAACAAAGAACAAAGGTGGTAGCGAACAAGGAAACATACCTGGAGTTTTTGCAAAAAATGGCATCGTTTCTGGAAGCAAAGTATGCCGAAATTCAAATCACGAAAGAGAATACACTGCTGAACCAGCGCCTTTCCAATATCGTCAATACCCTTGATGAAGGGCTTGTGGTTTTCAAAAAAAACGGGGAAGTTCTATACCATAACGAAGCCATGAAGGACCTGGCCCGGGAGGCGGGCGCCGCTGACGGCGGGATTTTCTTAAAAGACCTCTGGCAGTGCCTCAACAGCAAAAAAATGTTGAAGCCGGAAACGGAAATTGGGCCTAATGAAATAATCCTGGAGTACAATAATGAACGTATTGTCCTGCTGGCCAACGTCATTTTAAGCGGGGACGAATACTTGCCGGAAATAATTGTTACCTTGCAGAACCTGAGAAAAATTCAAAAGAGAGTTATTCAGTCGGCGGAGAAAAACCAGGTCAAGGTTCAGTTTTCCGACATTATAGGCATCTCGCCGAAACTGGCTGAAGTAAAGCAAATTGCCGCCAAAGCCGCCGCTTCCGATTCCGATGTCTTGATTTGCGGCGAGAGCGGCACGGGCAAAGAATTATTCGCCAGGGCCATTCACAACCAGAGCTCGAGGAGAGACTATCCTTTTGTACCTATTAACTGTGGGGCCATACCCGATGAACTGCTGGAAAGCGAGCTGTTCGGCTACGAAAAAGGGGCTTTTACCGGCGCTTATACCACGAAATACGGAAAATTTGAGGTGGCCGATAACGGGACAGTCTTTCTTGATGAAATAAGCGAAATGCCCTTTGGCCTGCAGGTTAAACTCCTGCGCGTCCTGCAGGAAAGGGAAGTGTGCCGGGTGGGAAGCAACAGCATCAGGAAAGTAAACCTGAGGATAATTGCCGCCACCAACACCGATTTGCTTGAACGCATCAGCAAGGGCTTGTTCCGCGAGGATCTCTATTACCGGTTGAACATCATCCCGCTTAATATACCGCCTTTAAGGGAAAGGAAAGAAGATATTCTTTATATTGCCGAGCATTTACTTGGGAATTTTAATAAAAAACTGAATAAAAACATAACCGGCATATCCCGGGAGGCCATGAAAATATTTCTTGAATATCCCTGGCCGGGAAACGTGCGAGAACTGCAAAACGTTCTCGAGTATGCCGTCAACTTTGAAACAGGCACAATCATAAGCAGGGAATGCGTTGAAAACAGGATATACTGCTCCCTGGAGAGAGACGAGGTTTCCCCGCCTTCGGCCAGGGAACGGGGAATAACGCTGGAGGCTTATTTGGAGAAAGCGGAAAAGAAATTCTGGCAAAACATCATGGCGCATTACCGGCACGACAGGAGGGGTATTGAAAGAATCTGCCGCGACCTCAAAATCAGCAGGGCTACTTTTTACAGGAAGATAAAAAGGCTTAAAATCAGTCTCAAAGATGAGAATGTCTCAGAAATGAGACAATATAAATAAAACATGGCCATGACGGGCGCCGGCGCCCGCAGCGCCGTCTCAAAACTGATACAACACCTGCCGTATAAAAAGCGTGCCCGCCCGGCAAAACCGGCTTCCTCCTTCGGGCATGATATTTGCATAAATTATAGAGATGAGGAAAACCAATAATTTATGCAAGGGGGTAGGTTTTATGAGCGGTTTTTCCATGGCGGCGTCCCATGCGGCGGGGAAAGGCGAAGTAGACGCCGTTTTCGGCGTCCTCCGGCTGGCCAACGAAGCCCTGGCCAGGCACGGCAAGGAAAAGGTGATTAACGCTTCGGTTGGCTCGATCTTTGACGATGAGGAAAAATTTGCCGCGCTTCCCGCCGTAGACGATTATTTGCGCAAGATGCCGGCGGAGGAGTTGATGAATTATGCGCCAATCGCCGGGCTGCCCGGTTTCCTGGAGGCGGCCGTAGAGCAGGCTTTCCAGGGCAAAAAACCAAAAAACACCTTCATCAGGGCAGTGGCCACGCCCGGCGGCACCGGAGCGGTCCGCAACGTTTTTTACAATTACTCCGAGCAGGGGCAAAAAATCCTGGTTCCAGACTGGTTCTGGGGTCCATACCGGACAATTATCCATGAACACCTGCGGGTAATGGAAAATTATCCAATGTTTGACGAGAACAACAATTTCCACATATCCGCTGTAAAAAACAAGTCCCTGGAACTCCTGCAGTCCCAGGACAGCCTGGTGGTGGTCTTCAACACGCCGGGGCACAATCCTACCGGCTACAGCATGAAACACGAGGAATGGACGGAGCTGCTGGACTTTTACAAGAACTGTGCCGAAAACAGGAAGAAAAAAATAACAATCCTGGTTGACCTGGCCTACATTGATTTTGTCGGGAGCGCTGAAACAACAAGGGATTTTATGATCCTGTTTGAGGGACTGCCGGAGAACATTCTCATAACCATGGCCTACAGCATGTCCAAGTCCTTCCTCCTGTACGGAATGCGTTCCGGGGCTGTTATCGGCGTCAGTTCCTCGGAGGAAGTTGCCGAAGAGTTTTTCAGGATAAACTCTTTTTCCAACAGGGGGGTATGGTCCAACGGCACGAGGGGAGCCCAGCGGCTGCTGGCCGAAGTCGGCAAAAACCCGGAACTGAAGGCCAGGTGTGATGAAGAAAGACGGGTTTACACGGAAATGCTCTTAAAGCGCGCCGCCTTGTTCCTTAAGGAGGCCAAAGAGGTAGGCCTTAAGACGCTGCCGTATCACGGGGGGTTCTTTATCACCGTGCCGGCGCAGGACCCGCAAGCGGCAACAGAAAAGCTTGCCCAGGACAATATCTTTGCAGTCCCGTTGAAAAAAGGCATCCGTTTCGCCATTTGTTCGATTGCTCTCTCCAAGATACCGGGGCTGGCGGCGAAAACAAAAGAAGCCCTTTCCTCAAAATACTAGGCTGCCAGCATTGAATATCAATTGATTAAGGGAGGCTGGTTTATGATTGCCGGACATGCCAGGGATGTAGAAGGAAAACTGTATAACTCCAACGGAGCGAAGAACGCCTTGAAAAAGTCGCTGATTGGCCCCAAAGAAGGCTGGAAAGACTATGTAATGCGCCTGTTCGAGGTGGAGGCGGGCGGTTACTCGCCGAACCACAGCCACCCCTGGCCGCACATCGCTTACGTCACTAAGGGCAAGGGGATTGTAAACATGGCGGGAACAGACCATGAGGTTGAGGAGGGCTCTTTTGCCTATGTTCCTCCGGGTGTGAAACACCAGTTTGTCAACACGGGCAGCGACAAATTCTGCTGGATATGCATCGTTCCGCCCGAGGGCGACGCATGACCTGCAGTGAAAACCGCCCAACAAGCGCGCGCTTGTCTCTGCCCAGAAACATCATCAGGAAAATCCAGCGGGCCGTGGTGGAATTCGACCTGCTGGAAAGCGGCGACAGGGTTTTGCTGGGCCTTTCCGGGGGCAAGGACAGCACGTTCCTGCTTTACGCGCTGTCAGTACTGGCCAGACACCTGCCTTTTCAGGTGGAACTGGGCGGTCTCACCGTTGACCTCGGCTTCAAAAAAGCGGAAGAGACGGACTTTGGTCCCCTGGAGACGGCCTGTGAAACGCTGCAGGTGCCGCACAGGACAATCAGGGCTGAACTGGGGAAGGAGATCCTGGAGAATCCCGTCCAGAATCCCTGCGCGCGCTGCTCATACCTGAGGCGGGCCATTATCCATAATTACGCGCGGGAAAACGGCTTCAACAAGGTGGCCTTCGCCCACCACCTGGATGACGCCGTGGAGACTTTCCTGATGAGCCAGCTTTACTCAGGTCAGGTTTACACTTTTTTGCCGAAGACTTTTCTGGACAGGACGGGCGTGACGGTGATCAGGCCCCTGGTTTACCTGCGGGAAAGCGAAATCGGGAGGGAGGCGGCAAGGCTGGGCATCGCGCCGGTGGCCAGCCCCTGCCCGCTGGACGGGTCCACCAGGCGCGCGGAGGTCAAAGAATTGATCAGGAACATGAAAAAAGACAACCCCCACGTTTTTTACCACCTGGCGGCGGCCATGCGCGAGGGCAGGGAGATCCAGCTGTGGCCCCGCGAACTGACCAAGGAAGAAATCAGGGCGAAAAGCCGCAGGTTTTGGTACGGTCAATAAAAATCATACCGTCAGATCGACATGCTGCACAGTGCCGGCTGTTCCGTCCTCTTTCAGGAAAAGGCCGGTTTTTTGTATTTCGCCCAGCGGCTGGTTGCCCAAGTCACGCAAGGCAAAAGGGGTCGCCGTGCTGCCCAGGTAGACGGCTCCGATCCCAACCTCTCCCAAGGCCAGCAAATAGTCGCGGCCTTCGCTGTCTTTCGTCCAGATGCGCAGGCAGCGGAAAACGGGATCGCTTTCGTCGATCCAGTTGTTTTTATCGTAGTCGTAGGCGGCCAGTTCCCGGAAGCCGTCCCCGCTTCTCGGGCCGAACAGCTCCCTCCCGTTGTTGATTATCCCGTCGCCGTTCAGGTCAAGGGCAAGAAAACCGCTGCCCTTTTGCAGGAAGGAGACTTGTTCCTCCCGGCCGTCCGCGTCCAGGTCAAAGGAAAACTTGGCCTCCGTCAACCCGGCCAGGCCGCCGCCGAAATTCACCGCCAGCGGGTCGATCCTGGCGGCATCGCCGGCCCTGATCCGGATTTCGTTTCTCTCAATGAATTCCCGGCTCATGTTAAGTTCCAGGCCGATCTTGATTTCCCGGCCGTCGCTGGTCCTGATAACCCCCTCCGCGGAGAAAGTCGTTGTCTCTTTTTCATAAACCTGGCGAGAATAATCATAAGCCAGGCCCCAACCCTGCCTGGCGTTGCCCGGCTGTGCGGCCGGGCTTGCTTCAGCCTCCGGCGGTTTTTTTAATTTTATCGCCGGCACCTTGATCTTGACTTTTTTACCGGTGAGCGTTTCGATAAAGATTTCGATCAGCCTTATTTTGAGCTTGTCCTCATCGCTTATGCTTATTTCCTCATATTCGTCCTCACTGCAGACGGGAGACGGTTTATTGGTCTTGTCAACGACCAGCAGGCTCTTTTTGCCTTCGGGTGACAGGTCGAGAATATCGCTTGCCTCCCGGATTTGATCGCCGGTCCAGAAGGCAAGGCTTTCTTTTTCTTCCTCCTTTGCCAGCAGTTGATGAGATGCAGCCATGCTGATTTGAAAACCTTCGATTTTCATCAAAAATCACCCCGGCCATTAGTTTGTTTATTCCCTATAATGTTTTAATCGATAAAAACGCACGATTATTTAGCGGTTTTTTATGCGGCAAATACTATTGACAGGGATGCCGGAAGTGTATATACTGTATATATGCAGTATATACAATAATAACAGGGACACGAAAGGGAGGGATGCAGCCCTGGACATTATCATATCCAACGCTTCGCCGGAGCCGATATACGAACAGATTGTGAGACAGGTGAAAAACCAGATCATTACCGGTGAACTTGAAGACGGCGAACCCCTCCCCTCGATCAGGAACCTGGCGCGTCAGCTCCAGATCAGCGTGATCACGACCAAGCGGGCTTACGAAGAACTGGAAAGAGAAGGGTTGATCGTAACGGTGGGTGGAAAAGGCTCGTTTGTGGCGGGACAAAATAAGGAATACCTCAGGGAAAAGCGGCTTTGCCTGATGGAGGAGAAGCTGGCCGGGATAGTCCAGGAGGCCAGGACGCTCAAAGTCAGCCGCCGGGAGCTTGAACAACTGCTTGATGTCATTTACGGGGAGGAATGAAAGTGGAAAACATCCTGGAAGTAAAGGGACTGCGGAAAAAATACCCGGGTTTTACCCTGAACAACGTCGGGTTTGCTCTCAAAAAGGGCTATATTATGGGTTTCATCGGCCCGAACGGGGCGGGCAAGACGACCACCATCAAACTCATCATGAACCTCATTAACAGGGAGGGCGGGGAAATAAAGGTTTTCGGCCTCGACAACATCCGCCATGAACAGCAGATTAAGCAGAGACTGGGCTTTGTCTACGACGAAAATTATTACTACGAGGAGCTGACCCCGCTGGAAATAAAGAGAATCATCGCGCCTTTTTACCGGTCGTGGGACGACGACGCCTTCAGCCGGTATCTGCGGGAGTTCGAACTGCCGCCTCGCAAGGCGCTGAAAACTTTTTCCCGGGGGATGAAGATGAAGATGGCCATTGCCCTGGCCTTGTCGCACCGGGCCGAACTGCTGATCATGGATGAGCCGGCTTCCGGCCTGGATCCGGTATTTCGCAGCGAGTTTCTCGACATCCTCCAGGAATTCATAACCGATGAAAACAAGGGTATTCTTTTCTCCAGCCACCTGACTTCAGACCTGGACAAAATTGCGGACTATGTCTGCCTGATTGACGAAGGCGAGATCGTGCTGGATTGTTCCAGGATTGAACTGCAGGAGCAGTACGCCGTGGTAAAAGGGGAGAAAAAATACCTGGACGAGGAAATGAAAAAACGGCTGATCGGCTTGCGCCTTGGCGATTTTGGCTTTTCCGGCCTGACCAGGGAGGCCGTAGAAATACGGCGCGCTTGTAAAGACTCGGTGCTCATTGAGCGCCCGACACTGGAAGAAATAATGCTCTACATGGTAAGGAGGGAAAAAAGGTGTCCAGCCTGATTTTAAAAGACATCCTGCTGCAGAAAAAAGCGGTGCTGTTTACCATCGGCTACAGCCTGTTTATCTTGATCGCTTTCCAGAATCCCGTCTTTTCCGAGGCCGCCTATATAATGGGCGCCGTGGCAAGCGGTTATATGTTCATCCTCGGTGCCTGCGCCTACGACGAGAAAAACAAGAGCGACATCGTCCTGAACAGCCTGCCGGTTAAACGCGCCGCCATCGTCAGGGCTAAATACGCTGGCGTTCTTGTCTTTACAGCGATTGCCCTGCTGATTATCGGGCTTATGGGAGCGGTGATGAAAGGGATAGGGCTGCCTGTGCCTCAACGTTACATCGGGTGGCCGGACATGGCGGGCGCTTTCGCCAGTTTGGGACTGCTCGCTTCCCTTTATTATCCTTTCGCCTTCCGGTTCGGTTATATCAAGTCGCGGATGTTCAACCTTGTGCTGTTTATGCTGGTCTTTTTTTCACCGGCGGTTTTAAGCGAATACTTAAAAAAGCAATACAGCAGAGAAAACCTGGAGCAGGCCGTGGTAAGGCTAGTCGCCCTGCCCGACTGGCTGGTGGGGCTGGGGCTTGTCCTGGCCGTGCTGGCGCTGCTGCAGGTTTCCCTTTTACTGTCGATTCGCTTCTATAAACAGCGGGAATTTTGAACAAAAAGCTGTTGAGCTGTCAGGAAGGGCAAGCGTAGGGATATAAATGACATTTTACGGGTACACCTTTTTTTTATAATAGCTTTCGGAGCAGTAAAGCGCACCGGCGGGGTTGTGGGCCAGCACGCGGTCTTTGGCCACCAGCACGGTCACGGGCGCGTGGGAGTACCGGAAAAAGAGGCTGTCATGGCCGACGCACAGCCCAACCGCTATGTTGAATTCGGTTTTTGCCTCGTTGAGGAGCATTGCCTGCGCAATCGGATTGCACATGCTTTCATACTGCCCTGGATAAACTTTTTCTTCTTCTTTCAGGTCCAGGACGTCTTCTTTGGCGATGCCGCCGCACTTGCACAGGACGGAGGAAACGGAAAACCCGTGGGCGCGCAAGATTTTTGAAAGCAGTCCCGCTTCGTTTTTCATTCCCCGGCAAAAAGCGATGCCGATTTTTTGGTAAGACAGTTCTTTACAGAAATGGATTGTTTCTTCAACGCGGGTCCACTTGGCATACCCGCGGCCTTCGGTAATTGCAGACTGGCGCGCGAATCTCAAGATTTCGCCTTTGTATTCACAAAGGCTTGTCTCTATGATCCGGGGATGATTCATTGGACAGTTTTTGGGCAGGTTGTCCTTGCCCGGGCCGCTGCAGGCCAATACCTGGCATTCGGCGCATGTAAACATGGGTTGTCTTCTCCTTTTTGTTTAAATTTAAATAAAAATAAATTGTTATAAATAGATATTATCATAAAAAATAACAGAAATTAATGTTCAAGAGAAAATAATAAAGCCTATCCTGCACAGCGAATGAATCGTGTTATAATAAAGGCTGGCGGCACACAGTTTTCCGTATGAGTTCCCAAGCATATCTTTTTGCGGAAAGGGATTTTGTCTATGTATACCGGGACATGGGTGCTGCAGGTTTAAATGAAGAAAGGAGGTTGGGTCACGGATTAAGGATGAGTGTTATTTAAACGGTGGAAAACATGAGCTATTATGATTGGAGGGTAAGAATTTGAGGGAAGTCAGCTGTGAAAAAATCAAAGAAACCGTCAAAGAGCTTTATCTCCGGACCAACTATTACATTGGCCAGGACATCCTGGCCGCCCTGAGGGAGGGACTGGAGAAAGAGGAATCGGAAACAGGGAAAGCAGTGCTGGAGCAAATCCTCAAAAACCACGAGATCGCCAGCGGCGAAAGGATTGCCATCTGCCAGGACACGGGGCTGGCCGTGCTCTTCGTCAAAATCGGGCAGGAGGTGAGGATTGTCGGCGGGGACTTCAACGATGCCGTCAACCAGGGGGTAAGAGAGGCCTATATCGAAGGGTATCTCCGGAAGTCGGCCGTCGACGATCCCGTCATCGACCGCAAAAACACCAAAGACAACACGCCGGCCATCGTCCATCTGGAACTGATTCCCGGCGATAGAATCCATTTTCATGTGACTGCCAAGGGTTTCGGCAGCGAAAACATGAGCCGGATGAAGATGCTGACCCCGGCGGAAGGGGAAAAAGGTGTCAAGGATTTCATCGTGGAAACGGTCAGGATAGCGGGGCCAAATCCATGCCCGCCCGTGATCGTGGGCGTCGGCGTGGGCGGAACAATTGAAAAAGCGGCGCTCCTGGCCAAGAAGGCCACCCTGCGCAAGATCGGCGAGCGCAACGCCGACCCCCGCTACGCGAAAATGGAAGAAGAAGCGCTGGAAGAGATCAACAAACTGGGAATAGGCCCGGCCGGCCTGGGGGGCAGGGTTACGGCCCTGGCGGTGAACATTGATTGCTTCCCGACCCACATCGCCGGCCTGCCGGTCGTGGTGAACGTCTGCTGCCACGCGGCCAGGCACGCCGAAGCGGAAATATGAGGGAGGAGGGTAAGAAAATGAGCGACAATGTCAAAAGAATCACCACCCCGTTAACCGACGAGACGGTAGCCGGCCTCAAGGCAGGAGACAACGTCCTGATCAGTGGGGCGGTGTATGCGGCCAGGGATGCGGCTCATAAAAGGTTCATCGCCCTGATCAACGAGGGCCGGGAACTGCCGGTCGACCTGAAGGGGCAGATCATATATTACGTGGGCCCGGCACCGGCCAAACCTGGTCAGGCCAGCGGCGCAGCCGGCCCGACTACCAGTTCGCGCATGGACAGCCTGACCCCGCCCCTGCTGGACAGGGGATTGAAAGGGATGATCGGCAAGGGGCTCCGTTCCCAGGCGGTCATAGATTCCATGAAAAAGAACAAGGCCGTGTATTTTGCGGCCACCGGCGGGGCGGCCGCCTTGATTGCCAGGAGCATCAAACAGGTGGAAATGGTCGCCTATGAAGACCTGGGCGCCGAAGCCGTACAGAAGATGGTGGTGGAAGATTTCCCGGCCATCGTGGTGATCGACAGCGAGGGCAACAACCTGTACCTGACCGGTCCGGAAAAATACAGACAGAATTGAGGGGGTTGCAAAAAATGGATTACAGCAAGGAAGCCTTGAGACTGCACAAGGAATTGAAAGGAAAACTGGAAGTGATCAGCAAGGTGCCGGTGTCCAACAAGGATGATCTCTCCATCGCTTATACGCCGGGAGTGGCCGAGCCCTGCAAGGTCATCGCCAGGGACAGGGCCGCGGTGTACGATTACACCATCAAGTCCAATTACATCGCCGTGGTATCCGACGGCACCGCCGTGCTGGGGCTGGGAGACATCGGCCCGGAAGCGGCCATGCCCGTGATGGAAGGGAAATGCGTGCTGTTCAAGGAATTCGGCGGCGTAGACGCTGTTCCTCTTTGCCTGGATACCAAAGACGTGGACGAGATCGTGGAGACGGTGATCAGGCTGGCTCCCTCCTTCGGCGGGTTCAACCTGGAAGACATCAGCGGGCCGCGCTGTTTCGAGATCGAGCGGCGCCTCAAGGCGGCCCTGGACATCCCCGTATTCCACGATGACCAGCACGGCACGGCGGTGGTGGTGCTGGGCGGCCTGATCAACGCCCTGAAAATTGTTAATAAAGACATCTCCGAGGTGGAAATAGTGATCAGCGGTGCAGGAGCGGCCGGGATCAGCACGGCCAGGCTGCTGAACACGTTCGGGGCCAAGAACGTGGTGCTTTGCGATACCAAAGGCGCCATTTATGAGGGGCGACCTGAGGGGATGAACAGCGAAAAGGCGCTGCTGGCCAAAGAGACCAACAGGAACAGGGAAAAGGGAGACCTGAAAGACATTATCCGGGGCAAGGACGTGTTCATCGGCGTATCGCAGGCTGGCCTGGTCACGAAAGAGATGGTGCAATCCATGAACAAGGACGCCATCATTTTTGCCATGGCCAACCCGGTGCCGGAGATCTTCCCGGACGAAGCCAAGGCTGGCGGCGCGCGCATTGTGGGGACCGGCCGGTCCGACTTCGCCAACCAGGTCAACAATGTCCTGGCTTTCCCCGGTATCTTTCGCGGAGCCCTGGACGTGATGGCCAAAGACATTAACGAGGAGATGAAGATCGCGGCCGCCAGGGCCCTGGCTGAAATCATCACGCTGGAGGAACTCAACGAGGATTACGTCATCCCCAGGGCCTTCGACCTGCGGGTGGGACCGCGAGTGGCCGCGGCCGTGGCTGAAGCGGCGGTGAAATCGGGAGTGGCCCGGCGCGTGCTCACTTACGAGGAGGAACTGGAGAACGCCTCCAGGATCATGAAACAGGCGTAGCAAGGCATGAACGCCGGGCGCGAAAAGGATAAAACGAAGGGGTCGCCTCATAATTGATTTATGAAGCGGCCCCCTGTTGTTAGCGGTACGCCCGGCAAGGGCGCGGGCCCGCGGGCGTTGTTGATTATTATGAGAAGGGTCAGCGCAAATAATACAATCTTGTTTTTAGGCATATGATGAAATCCTTTCAATAAAGTTGCTAAAGATATAACAACCAATTATTATTATCATAAGAAATTTACCGCTTCTCTGGAATTCATAGAAGGAATATATTGCTTAAAACCCGAAAACTCCATAATTAGTAAATTTCCTTAATTATTGCCAGGGTTTGTGGTTTTGGCAGGGTGTCATAGACACAGACTATGGTATCTCCATACGCGCTGACAAATTCAAAATAAATACGGTTATTGTTAACCTGTTCAGTTAAGCAAGTTGTTACGTCTATAGTGGAGTAGTATTTATAAAGATGATGCTTTTCTTTGCTTTGGGAGTAAATAATGTCTCCATTAAAAATGTCAAATAAAAAAATTTTTTCTGCGATAAGCTTCTTCTTGTTAGGCATATCGATATCCTTAATAAAATAAAGGCTTTTTTTCATGTCTCCTTCTTGCCAGGCCAAGACTTTTCCGTCTGATACGGGCCGCGACGGTTTATTGTCGAGATAAACCTTCCTTTCGTATTTGGTATTCACATCAATGATTCTGACAGCCCAGTTTTGGTTCAATTTTTCTACGCAGGCCACCGAATTGTTTTTAATTTTGATAATATCATAGGGGTTTTCAACATAGTTGACATCCGTTATTTCTTCAATGCCTGTTTCGGGCTTATATAGGTATATTTGATGATTTACTGAGCCGTTTTTATCTTTATATCCTTCAAGCCATACAAGTAAATCGCCTTCGTTTGAAAGCCTGGGGATAAGAGTAGCTCCTTCTTTTATACCGGATTTTCTAATAACCTCGATATTTCCATCGTAGAGGTTGTACGATTTGATTTGCCAGGTCTCAGGAATACCTTCAACCCAATATACTCTTGAGGGCCCGATTTTTGGATCTTCAATTGCTATATTTTTGTTTTCACCAACACTATATATTTTTTTTTCAATTCTATTTGTTAGGTCCAATAAAAAAATATTTCGACTTTCGGTATTTGTTATATCATAAGTGGAGTAAACAACTTTGTTATTATATATGCCGGGCCAGGTTAAAAATTGTGTTGTACTTGTCTCGAAAAAGTCAATGGCAATAGCTGGCGGATGATTTGGCAATGGAGTGATTGATGTGTTTGAACAAGAGACAGTAGTCATCATAAGAATAGACAGTACAAATATCAAAGCTTTTTTCTTAAATATACACATAATGATTGAATCCTTTCGATTCTCTCCCCCAATTTGCTATTGTTTGCAGCCCGGTGGCTGGCCCGCACCAATAACTTGTTTCTTGACTTCGATAGGGAACATTTGTTGAATAGTAAATAGTGTCAATGTTTATGGTAGTACCTCGTATTGTTCTTGCCTTTCGCTCCTCATTGAAATTTTTTAGCAGCTTTAATTTCTCTATGGTTCTCTTTGCGTTTTCCTCAGCATTGGCGTCCGGTTCGACATTGCGCTCTCCATATATCTCGTATTGTTTTAATGCATCCATTTCATTTTCTCCAGCCGTTGTCGGCAGGCAGGGTGTTAAAAGAAATACTGAGAAAAGAATGAGTATAAATGTATTTTTATATTTTCATAGCGATACCACTACCCTCCTTTGGTGGCCCTATATATCAATAATACTTTAAATTGTATTAATTGTCGATGTATTACATAATAATACTGTATAATAAGACAGGCCGGGCCTTTATGAGCAGTAAGGCATGTTATCAAATCAAGCAGGAATGAATTATTACAAAAAGCGCCCCGGAAGCCGGTGCTGCTTCCGGGGCGCTCCCTTCGTCATCGCAGGACCAGTTGCCCGTCTTGTTCGTCCAGGGTGACAGTTGCTCCGGGTTCGATTTTGCCGGCCACCATCATCCGGCTGAGGGGCGTCTCGATTTCCTGCTGGATGAGGCGCTTGAGCGGCCTGGCGCCGAAGCTGGGGTCGTACCCTTTTTGAGCCAGATAGTCCAGGGCGGCGCCGGACCAGGAAAGCTTCAGCTGGGTATTGTTCTCCAGCCTGTGCGCCAGCCTCTCCAGCATTAGACGGGCGATTTCGCGCATCTGCTCCCGTTCCAGGGCGTGGAACACGACGACCTCGTCGATCCTGTTCAGGAATTCGGGGCGGAAATGCCGGCGCATAAGGTCGGTTACCACCTCTTTTATCCGGTCATAGTTTCCGGTTCCCCGGCGCTGGAAATCAAGGATTTCCTGGCTGCCAATGTTAGAGGTCATGATCAGGATGGTGTTCTTGAAATCAACGGTCCTGCCCTTGCCGTCGGTGAGCCGGCCCTCGTCCAGTATCTGCAGCATTACGTTGAATACGTCGTGGTGGGCCTTTTCGATTTCATCGAACAGCACTACCGAATATGGTTTCCGGCGCACAGCTTCGGTCAGCTGCCCGCCTTCCTCGTAGCCCACGTAACCGGGAGGGGCGCCGATCAACCGGGCGACGGAGTGTTTCTCCATGTATTCGGACATGTCTATCCTGATCATGTTGCGCTCGTCGTCGAAAAGGGCTTGGGCCAGCGCGCGGGCCAGCTCGGTTTTGCCCACCCCGGTCGGACCCAGGAAGATGAAACTGCCGATTGGCCTGTTGGGGTCTTTGATCCCGGCCCGGGCCCGCAGGACAGCATCGGCTACGGCCCTGACGGCCTGGTCCTGGCCGACCACCCGCTGGTGCAGCAGTTGATCGAGACGCGCCAGTTTTTCTTTTTCGCCCTCCATCAGCCTGCTGACGGGTATGCCGGTCCAGCGGCTGACCACCCGGGCGATGTCCTCTTCGTCCACTTCTTCCTTGAGCAGCATGCTGCCCTTCTGTTTGCCGGCCAGGTGCTCCTCTTCGGCCTTGAGCTTGCGCTCCAGGTCGGCCAGCTTGCCGTATTTCAGTTCGGCCATGCGGTTCAGGTCGTATTCGCGTTCGGCCTTTTCGATTTCCAGTTTGGTCTCTTCGATCTCCTTTTTCAGCTGGCGGACCCTGGATATGCTCTGTTTTTCAACCTGCCACTGGGCACGCAGGGCATCCGCTTCGCTTTTTAAGTCAGCCAGCTGCTTTTGCAGTTTTTCCAGGCGCTGCCCGGCAGCGGGGTCGTCCTCTTTTTTCAGGGCCGCTTCCTCAATTTCCAGTTGCATGACCCGCCGGTTGATTTCGTCCAAAGCCGTGGGCAGGCTGTCAATTTCCGTGCGCAGGCGGGCAGCAGCTTCGTCCATCAGGTCGATGGCCTTGTCGGGTAGGAAGCGGTCGCTGATATAGCGGTCCGAAAGCACAGCGGCGGAAATCAGCGCGCTGTCTTTGATGCGCACGCCGTGGTGGATCTCGTAGCGCTCTTTAAGCCCGCGCAGGATGGAGACGGTGTCCTCCACCGAAGGCTGGTGAACCATAACCGGCTGGAAACGGCGTTCCAGGGCGGCGTCCTTTTCCACGTGCTTGCGGTACTCGTCCAGGGTGGTTGCCCCGATGGCGCGCAGCTCGCCGCGGGCCAGCATGGGCTTGAGCAGGTTGCCGGCGTCGACCGCGCCTTCGGCTGCGCCTGCGCCGACCACTGTATGGAGCTCGTCGATGAACAAGATGATGCCGCCCTCGGAGCGTTGCACTTCCTTGAGAACCGCCTTCAGCCGTTCCTCAAACTCGCCCCGGTACTTGGCGCCGGCGATAAGAGCGCCCATGTCCAGGGCGATCACCCGTTTGTTTTTCAATCCCTCCGGGACGTCGCCGGCCACGATGCGGCGGGCCAGCCCTTCCACGATGGCCGTTTTGCCCACCCCGGGCTCCCCGATGAGCACAGGGTTGTTCTTCGTCCGGCGGGAAAGGATTTCAATGACCCGGCGGATCTCGTCATCCCGCCCGATCACCGGGTCGAGCTTTCCTTCCCGGGCCAGTCGGGCAAGGTCGCGGCCGTATTTTTCCAGGGCTTCGTAAGTCTCTTCCGGGTTTTCGCTGGTTACTTGCTGGTTCCCCCTCACCGCGCGGAGGGAGTTGAGCAGGGAGTCCCTTCGCAAGCCAGCCTTGTGCAGGAGTTCCCGCAGGTCGCTTTCGCCCTCTTCCAGCAGGGCCAGCAATAGGTGTTCGACGCTTACGTAGCTGTCCTTCATGTCGCGCGCCTCTTTTTCGGCGCGGGCCAGCACCCTGGCCAGGCCGCTCCCGAGGCGCAGCGCGCCGTCATAACCGTGCACGGCCGGCAGCCTGTTCAAAAGTTCCCTCGCCTTTTCCCGCAGGGAATGGCTGCTGACACCGGCGTGGTCAAGGATGCGGGGAGCCATGCCGCCTTCCTGCTCCAGAAGGGCCGCCAGCAGGTGCTTCCCGGTTATCTCCTGGTGGTGCAGTTCTGCCGCCAGGTTCTGGGCGGCGCTGACGGCTTCCCTGGACTTTTGCGTGTAGTGGTTAATATCCACGGGAATTCCCTCCTCTTCTCAAACTGGCCAGCTGGCGATAAAGGTCTTTTTCCTGCTGGCTCATGCTGTACGGGATGTCAATCTGGATTCTCACATACTCGTCCCCCCGGCCCCCGCCTTTTTTGGGCCAGCCCTTCCCGCGCAGGCGGAGCTTCTGGCCGCTGCGGGTCATTGGGGGCACGGTCAGCAGGACTTCGCCGTCAAGGGTGGGCACGGGAACACGGTCACCGTTGACCGCCTGTTCGGGAGTCAGAACCAGCTGCACTTCCAGGTCGCTGCCGTTCAAGGTGAAGACAGGGTGCGGCCTTATTCTTACATTGAGATAAAGGTCGCCGCGATGTCCCCCGCCCAGCCCTTCTCCGCCCTGCCCTTTCAGGCGGATCCTGCTGCCTGGCTGGATGCCCGGCGGTATTTTCACTTCCAGGGTTTTAACGGTGTTCCTGCTTCCCAGGCCGGCGCAGGAAGCACAGACCCCGGCGCTGGTGCGGCCCGTGCCGCGGCAGGAAGGGCAGACGTCGCGCGAGGTGAGCTGGATGGCCTTTTCCCCGCCCCGGTAGGCTTCTTCCAGGGCAAGTTCCAGCTCGCTTTCAATGTCCTGGCCGCGCAGTTTTTCCGGCTGCCGGAAATTTGCACCTGTGAAGCCGGAGATGTCATGGCCGAACAGGGCTTCGAAAAACTCGCTGAAGCCTCCGAAATCGAAGTCTTTTTCCCCTGCGGATGTCCAGGTGTAGTACTGGAAGCCGTCCATGCCGGGCGGCGGCTGCCATGCCTGGCCGTGCTGCCAGCCAGTTCCCAGGCTGTCGTACCTGGCCCTCTTGTCCGGGTCGCTTAACACTTCATAGGCCTCGTTGATTTCTTTAAACTTGTTCTCAGCGTCTTTTTTGTCGCTACCGGAATGCAGGTCGGGGTGGTATTGGCGGGCCAGCCTGCGGTAGGCGGCCTTTATTTCCTTGTCGGTGGCGCCGCGTTCAACGCCCAGTATTTTGTAGTAGTCTTTATATGTCGCGACCATACAAATCACCCCACAGGACCATAAGATGCCGGAAAGGGCTGCGGCCTCATTGCCGGCATCTTATGTCTCCCGCTATTTTTCGGTGTATTCGGCATCGATCACGTCATCGGAGGCGCCGTGTTTTCCGGCGGTGTCATTCCGGCCGGGTCCCTGGTAAGCGTGGTCCTGCTGTCTTGCAGTGTGGAAAGCTGCGGCCGCCTGCGTCAAATCGCTCATCAGCGAGCGGAGCTTGTCGATCCCGGCGTTTTCTTTGAGCGCGGTTTTCAGTTCGCCGACGAGCTGTTCGATGCGCCCTTTCTCATGCACGGCCAGCCTGTCGCCCATTTCTTTGAGGCTCCTTTCCACCTGGTAGACCAGAGAATCGGCCTCGTTGCGCACCTCGATTTCCTGCCGGCGTCTTTTGTCTTCAGCGGCATTGGCCTCGGCTTCCTTGATCATGCGGTCGATTTCCGATTTGCTGAGTGTGGAGGACCCGGTTATCGTGACGGATTGTTCTTTGCCGGTGGTCTTGTCCCTGGCGCTTACTTTGAGTATGCCGTTGGCGTCAATGTCAAAAGTGACTTCGATCTGCGGCACACCCCGGGGAGCAGGCGTTATCCCGTCGAGCTTGAACTGGCCGAGAGTCCTGTTGTCTTTGGCCATCTCACGTTCTCCCTGCAGCACGTGAATATCGACAGCCGGCTGGTTGTCTTCGGCGGTGCTGAATATCTCGGAACGGCGCACGGGGATGGTGGTGTTGCGTTCGATGATCCTGGTCATTACGCCGCCCAAGGTTTCAACTCCCAGGGAAAGAGGGGTGACGTCGAGCAGCACGACATCTTTGACTTCTCCGGCCAGCACGCCGGCCTGGATGGCAGCTCCTACGGCCACCACTTCATCCGGGTTGACGCTCTGGTTGGGGTTGCGGCCGCCGGTAAGTTCCCGCACCAGCCGCTGTACGGCCGGTATTCTGGTAGCCCCGCCGACCAGGATGACCTCGTCGATGTCCTTTTCGGTCAGCTTGGCGTCGGAGAGCGCGGCCAGCACAGGCCCGCGGCAGCGCTCCACCAGGTGGCTGGTCAGGTCGTCAAACTTGGCCCTGGTCAGTTTCATGTCCAGGTGCTTGGGGCCGGTGGCATCGGCCGTGATGAACGGCAGGCTTATTTGGGTCTCCGTGACGCTGGAGAGTTCGACCTTCGCTTTCTCTGCAGCTTCCGTAAGGCGCTGCAGGGCCTGCTTATCCTTGCGCAGGTCGATGCCGTAATCCTTTTTGAATTCTTCGGCCAGCCAGTCGACGATGACCTTGTCGAAGTTATCGCCGCCCAGGTGCGTGTCGCCGTTGGTGGCTTTAACTTCAAACACGCCGTCGCCGACTTCCAGGATGGAAACGTCAAAGGTGCCGCCTCCCAGGTCGAAGACGAGGATGGTTTCGTTCTTTTTCTTTTCCAGGCCGTAAGCCAGGGAGGCCGCCGTGGGTTCGTTGATTATCCGCAGGACGTTCAACCCGGCTATTTTGCCGGCATCCTTGGTCGCCTGGCGCTGTGAATCATTGAAGTAGGCCGGGACCGTGATCACCGCATCGGTGATTTTTTCTCCCAGGTACCTAGAGGCGTCGTCAACCAGCTTTTTTAACACCATCGCGGAAATCTCTTCCGGCGCATAGAGCTTGCCTCCGATGTCGAAGCGTACCGTGTTGTTGGGACCTTGAACCACTTTGTACGGGACCAGTTCTTTTTCGCTGGAGACTTCAGGATAACGGCGGCCGATAAACCGCTTGACCGAATAAAGCGTTTTCTCAGGGTTGAGGGCGGCCTGGCGCTTGGCCACCTGGCCCACCAAACGTTCACCGTTGTCGCGGAAAGCCACCACGGAAGGAGTGATTCTCGAACCTTCCGCGTTGATGATCACGGTTGGTTTGCCGCCTTCCAAGACGGCCACCACGGAGTTCGTGGTGCCCAGGTCTATTCCTACAGTTTTTCCCATTATTTCATACCTCCTTTGAGCAATGGGTGGGTTAGTACTGTAAAAATGTGGTCATTGACCAAATTTGACCTTAGTTTAATTATAACCCGGAGCACTGCTGTTTAAGCAATAGTCAGGAAAGGTTAAATTAGCTTCCGGTTTGTCGTTTTCAAGAAATATGGCGGTATAGGTTTTATTATCTCCCGTTTTCCTTCTTTTTTTCCTGACAGCAAAAGAGGGGACGGTCCTTGCTCGTCTTTAAAGGGCAAGCCAGCACCGTCCCCTCTTGCTAATCTTTTCTTGCTTTCAGCTCACGTGTTTTTTACGCGAGAGAGCATGAAGCTTTTTGTAGCCTTCCAGCTTGACGTAGTCGGGCACGCCTTTCTTCATCGGCACGGAAACCTCGCCTTCGATCAAGGGCTGGGCATAGCGGATGAATTCGTAAGTCACGTAATTCCGGTCTTCGTTAATCATGCTTAGCGGCATCGTCTTTTCGACGTTGGCCACCAGGTCCAGATCAACGAAGCCGGTTTTGCTGATATACTGGGGGTAATCGTTTCTTTCCAGGGTAACCATAACGCCTGACAGCCCACGCACAGCCAGCTTGACCGCCTCCCGCCCGACCATGTATGCTTCGGAAGCGTCGACCCTGGCCGCATGGTGCATGGCGCTGCGCTGTGAGGAACCCAGGATGTTGCACCTTACCTTCACCTTGATTTCGCTGGTAATCATGTCCTTCAGGGTGTTGGCCAGGCCGTTGCCGAGCTTGACATGACCAAAGGCGTCGGTTGTTTTTTCCGCCGCGAGGTAGCTGCCGTCCTCGGTCTTGAGTCCTTCGGAGGCGACAACGTAGCAGTAGCCCAATTTGTTGTAGACCTTGATCACGTCGGAAATGAACCTTTCCTTATTAAAAGCCACTTCGGGAAGATAAATCAGGTGCGGGGCGTCCTCATCGTGGTGTTTGGCCAGAGCGGCTGCCGCCGTGAGCCAGCCGGCGTTTCTTCCCATGACCTCGAGTATGGCGATGTCGCTTGAGGCGATTATACCCTGGAGGTCAAGGCCTGTCTCCTTTACGACCGTGGCGATGTATTTTGCGGCGCTCCCGTACCCGGGGCTGTGGTCGGTATGGGGAAGATCGTTGTCCACTGTTTTGGGGACACCGATCACCCTCATTTCATAGCCCGTTTCCAGGGCAAGCCTGTTTATCTTGCTGGCGGTGTCCATGGAGTCATTGCCGCCGACATAGAAAAAATAACGAATATTATGTTTTTTAAAAATGTTGAGCAGGGTATCGTAATCCTCTTCTTTTATTTTATAGCGGCAGGAGCCGAGAGCGGCGCCGGGAGTGTAACGCAGGCCTTCTATCGTCTGGCGGCTTTCCAGGCCGAGGTCAATCAGCTGCTCGTCCAGGACGCCTTTTATGCCGAACAGGGCGCCGTAAATTGTTTTGATCTGCGAATAGCGCATTGCTTCTTTGATCAGACCGCTGATGCTGTTGTTGATGACTGCAGTCGGCCCGCCGGACTGGGCTATCAGGCAGTTGCCTTTTAGGGTCACGCAGAATCAACTCCTTTGAAAAATGAGCTGCTAATGTCACTTTACAATTATAACAGCGCTTTCATTGCAATTACATAGGAGGGTACTGGCTCCCTTTCCAGCAACTGGCGTTTATGTTTATCCAACAGCATAAAAAGTTGAAAGAAGGCGGCCGGATAAAAACGGGTTGCTCTTAGCCGGGGTTTTCAAGCGCCTTAAATTTGCGGCATTCTTTGCAGTAGCCGTATACCTCGACCCGGTGTTCTACCGGCCAAAAGCCGCACTGGCTGTTTTTCAACATCTCTTCCATTTGCTTGACCGGGCAGTAAGGAAGGGGTTCGGTTTTATGGCAGAGGAGGCAGATCATGTGGTGGCGGTGGGTGTTTTCGGCAAGCAGTTTGTAGCGGGCGGCCCCTTCCAGGGTGATTTTTTCGATTATCCCGTGTGAAACCAGGGATTCCAGGTTCCGGTAAACGGTAGAAAAACTTACGCCCGGTTCAGTTTTTCTGATCTGGTCAAAAATTTCCAGAGGCTTGTAGAGTCTGTTTTTTTCTTTTAAAAAGACTGTCAGCATCAACCTGCGGGCGGGAGTGCTTTTTAAACCTTTCATTTTTAGGGTATTCCCGGGATCGGCCTGTTTTGTTTTCATCATAACCACCATCAATTCAAAATCATATATAATTTTAACAAAAAAAGATAGACGGTTGAAAGCTCAAACTTTGGAAAACAAAAGGAGGATGAGAAAATTCAAAACTGATGACATTACTATTGTCCCGCCGGGAGCCAGGTCGAGGTAATAGGAAGCGACAAGGCCTGCGGCGACGGCCAGGATTCCAAAAAAGACAGCCCAAAGGAGCGTGGCCAAAAAACCTTTGTGCAGCAGCAGGCTGGTCGCCGCGGGAATAACCATAAGGGAGGCGACGAGAAGGGCGCCGACGAGCCGCAGGCCAAGGGCGACTATAACGGCGGCCAGGACAACGAGCAGGTGATTGAAAAAGCGGGTGTTGATTCCTGCCAGGCCGGCCCCTTCTTCATCGAAGGTGACAAAAAACAGCTCGCGGTAATAATAGGCAACCACACCGCAGGATAATGCGGCCAGGGACATGATCAGAAACAGGTCCTGCCGGGTCAGGGTGATGATGCTGCCAAAGAGGAGGCTGGTAATACCGGCGTCGGAAGCCCTGGTGATCCCCAGCAAGATTGCGGAAGCGCCCAGGCCGGCGGCCATGATGACTGCCAGGGACAGTTCGCCGTAATAGTGGAAAAAGCCGCGCAATTTCTCCAGGAAAAGGGAAAGGAGAACGGAAAGGAGAAGAGCAGTGGGCAGGGGGCTTATCCCCCAGAGGATTCCCAGGAGTACACCGGCCAGGGAAACATGGGCCAGCGTATCTCCAACCAGGGAAAGGCGGCGCAGGACAAGGAAAAGCCCGATAGTGGGGCAAAGGGCGCCGACCATCAAACCCGCCAGGACGGCTCTGCGCATAAACTCATAATGCAAAATTTCCAAGTATACCACCGCTTTCGGGTTTTACTGCCGTTTCGATCGCCCGGCCTTTTTCTATGCGGATGACGCGCGAGGCACGCCCTAAAAAAGGGGCCGGGTCGTGGGTGACCATGACCACGGTCAGGCTTTCTTCGTGCAAAGCGAACAGCAGGCTGGTGAAATCCGCCTGTGCCTGGGCATCAAGACCTGTATACGGTTCGTCGAGTAAAAGCATATCAGGGCCTACGACCAGGGCGCGCGCAATGTTGACCCGCTGCAGCTGTCCCCCGGACAGGGAGCCGAGGAGGCACTTTCTTTTTTCCCGCAGGCCGACTTTTTCCAGGACTTTATTGATTGCCTCCCTGCGCCCCGGAAAAACAAAAGGAAGATGCGCGGCGATAACCTCTTCTACGGTAGCCGGGAAACCCTGGTTATATGTAGAAGAGATTTGCGGGACATAACCAATTCTATTTTTTCCCCGCCCGGGCGGCGTGTTTACCCGGACAAGTCCGGCCTGGGGATTCAGCAAACCCAGCATAATTTTGAGGAGGGTGGTTTTGCCCGAACCGTTTGGCCCCGTCAAGACAAGGAATTCGCCGCGGCGGACGGTCAGGCTCAGGTTTGCCAGGACCGGCGCTCCTTTCGGGTATGAAAAAGTAATGTCCCTGATCAAAACGGCATCTTCATTCATGGCGCGTACTCCAGGGCTGTTTTTAGGTTTTCCAAATTTTTTCTCATTATGCTGAAATAGTCTTCCCCTGACCGGATCTCTTTTTCCGTTAAACTCCCCAGGGGGTGGAGGACAAGGGTGCGCGCGTTTATTTCCCGGGCAATTGTTTCGGAGACTTTAGGGCTGGCGAGAGATTCAAAAAAAATGCAGGATATGCCGTTTGTTTTAGCCAGTTCGATAAGCTCGCGGAGCTTGCCGGGAGTGGGCTCCGCCTCGGCGCTCAGGCCCATAACCGGTATTTGGACCAGACCGAAGTCCCTGGCCAGGTAGGCGAAGGCGGCATGAGAGACTATGATTTGGTTTTTTTTGCATTTTGACAGGGCTTCCCGGTATTCCTGCTCCAGTGTTTGCAGTTCCTTTCTGAAAACCTCGTAATTTGCTTCATACGCCTTTTTGTTAGCGGGGTCAACCAGGATAAGTGCTTCAAGGATCGTTTTTCCTTGGTTCTCAGCGTTGATGGGTGAAAGCCAGGTATGGGGGTCGTTTTCTAGTAAATCAAGGCCTTGGCTGGCGTTGACCATTAAAGGGGCGTTTCCCTGTACGGCCTGTTTCAGCTTCTCCAGGTAAGGTTCCATGCCGGCCCCGTTGTATATGAAAATCCTGGAACGGGCAAGCTCCGCCACGAGCCTGGCGGATGGCTGAAACGAATGGGGCTCCGCGCCGGGAGGGGTTATGTTTATTACGTTTATTCCCGGCCCGCCAATCCTTTTGGTAAAATCATAAAGCGGGTAAATGCTCGTGTAAACTTTCAACTGCTGCCCGGCTGGCTGGGCTTCGCCGGGGACTAGATCCTGTCTGCAGCCTGCGGCCAGGACAACAGCCAGGGTAAGGCATAAGTAAAAAACGCGGGCTCTTTTCATCGGCCGGGCACCTCTTTAAATGCAAAGGATTATCATTTGCATTATCTATTATATGCAAGTATTGCTAAAATTATCAAGACATGAGCAAAAAAAATACGGCGGTGACGTGGCACGCCGCTGTATGAGCCTAATATATGAGGTTCAGTTATTGCCCTGATTTCATTTTATATAACCCGTGGGATTTTGTGGTTCTCCGTTTTTCCTCACTTCGAAATGAAGGTGCGGGCCGGTGCTCCAGCCAGTCGTCCCGACCCTGGCAATGGCCTGGCCTTTTTTTACAAAGTCGCCCGCATCGACGAGCGAAGCTGAGGTGTGGGCGTACATGGTCACAATGCCGCCGCCGTGGTTAATCATAACCACCCGGCCGTACGCCCCGCGCCAGCCGACCTCGATCACGCGCCCGTGGTCCGCGGCCACGATGGCGGCGCCGTAAGGCGCCCCGATGTCAACCCCCGTATGAAAACGGTTGGATTTCAGGATTGGATGGCGCCGCCAGCCAAAGGGCGAGGTTATCTGCTTGTAGCCGGGCGTCGGCCAGGCAAAAACCCCGGTCCCCATGTATGCGGCGTTGGAGTCAAGCTTGCTCAGCTCCAGCGCGATCCTGGCCGATTCCTGTTCAAGGTCGTCCAGGGCCGCCTCAATTTCTTTTCTTTCCGAGGCTATGTCCCTGTATATTTCGCTTTGGCGGGAACTGGCCATTTTCAATTCCTGCCGTTGTTCGTTCTGGTCATTAAGCAGTTTGAACAGGGATTCTTTTTTTACCAGGACCTGCTGGCGTTTTTCCCGGTACTTGCCGATTTCCGCTTTGACGTCGTCAATCAGGGCCATATCCTGTTCGGCTAGGCGGCTAACCAGGTCCCAGCGGGTCAAGAAATCGGTGAAACTGGTGGAACTGAGCAGGACTTCGAGGATGTGGACGTTGCCCTGTTCGTAAATGGTATTAAGCCGGTTGCTCAGCGCCTGCGTTTTTGCGGCCAGGTTGTTTTCGGACTTCTGGAGCTCGCTTTCCAGTTCCCGGAGATTCTTTTCGGTTGTACTGAGATTCTTTTCGGTGGTTCTAAGTTTTTTTTCAATGCTGGAGAGCGTATTGTTCAGTTTGCGCAGTTCCTGGAGGGCCTTGCTCTCTTCAATTTTTTTCTGCTGCAAGTCCTGCTGGACTTGCTGGATCTGCTGCTCGATCTCTTCCTGCCGTTTTTTGAGGTCGGTTTCTGACGCCATCCCCACAGAAGACAGTCCAAGGGCAAAAAAAGCGATAATAATCAGAGAAACCAGTTTTTCCATTCTTTTCATGCTTTTATGCCTGTCCCCCTTTCTGTCACTAACTGGTTTCGACAAGAAAAAGGGGATTCCTGCCTGAAAATGACGTTTTTATGCTGGAAATATATGACTGCAAAGAATGGCAAAAGTTCAAACCGGTAGAAAAGTGGTAAGATTTGACCGCGCACCTTTACCGGGCACGCATGCTTCGTATGAACCTTACCAGGTAACCCGTTTTTCCAAGCCAGGCCAGGAACAAGATGATCAGCACGGCCAGCAGGTTGTAACCGTAGGCGAACCAGAGCGATTTCAACCGTATTTCGGCTGCGGACATGTGGTATGTTTCGGCCAGCGCCTGCGTCCATTCCTTGCCCTGGCCGACTGCTGCCAGGAGAGCGGCGAACTGCCGGGGATTATTGTCGTTAAGGTATTTGAGGGTGAGAACATACGGGCCCCTGCCCAGCAGCAGCCCGTCGCCAAGGTCCTCCAGCTGGCCGCGCGGCAAATTGTTCCACCCGGAACCATACCAGAAAGAAAGAAAATAACGGTGAACGTGGATTTTGGTTTCATCCGGAGAAAAGGGCGCTGGCGTATAAAGAAGAAAGAGCGGGCCCTGGTAATCTCCCGTAAACTGGTGGGGTTTTCCCAGAAATATGAAATAGGGACTTTGGCCTTCGAGCGGGACGAACCCGGCCTCTTTGGCCATTTTCAAGTAGCTTTTGAACCATTTGAAGACCTTGTCGTATTCTTCTTGGGAATAGTCGCCAAGCACCAGCTTGGCTCCCGGCAGTGTATATGTGTCGCTGGGCACCAGCCTGTTAAGGTAAAAAGTCTCCTTCCAATCCGAGGCGGTCTCCTGGCCTGCGCTGTCAATGGCAATGAACTGGTAGTAAAGTCGCTGCATGGGTTTGTCCGCGGGAATAAAACAAGAAATCTTATGGTTGTAGCAAAAAGGGATAATTTCAAAGGGCTTTTCCTCCACCGGGCCTTCTTCCCAGCGGCAGCGAAGCGCGATCTTTCGAACATCTCCATCCCTGTCTGAAACGGCGCCCTTCACCAGAAGGCCGTCTTTCCCTTCCTCGACGGTCGCAGCCAGGGCAGCAACTTCAGGAGGGGAGCTTTTTACCCGGCTTGGCGGAAGCTGGTTTGCCAGCCAGCGCTGCAGCAGGGGGTGGACCTGAAGCTCCCGGACCTGGTTGTAAAGGCCGGCCAGTTTTCCGACCTGGCTGGCGTATTCTTTTCCCAGGTGCCAGTAAATGAAAGGAGAGGCACCTTCATTGTCGGCCAGTTCTTTCCAGATGGACAGCGCTTCATCTCTTTTACCCGCCTTTTCCAGGTAATAAGCCTGCCCTGTCCAAAGGGGAACCTTGCTTTCTCTGGGCGCTTTTTCCCGGCAAGCGGCAAAAAGACCCGCGGCGACAAGATAATCACGTTCCTGCAGGTAATGTTCCAGCTGCGTTTTTTCCACTTCCCCAAGGTGCTTTTCCCAGGATTCTTTTTCTGTTTCAATATCCGCCGCGACAAGCAGCTCTTTGCCTTCCGGCGACTGTTCCCATGACCAGGACAGGCTGTCGGCGGTTATTGAGAATTCCTCCGGTTGCACTTCTTTGATTAAGCCGGGGTTGATTTCTTTCATTTTCAGGGTAACGCGGTTTCTGGCAGCATCTTTCGCCCACATGTTCCTGGCAGGCCAGCGGAAACCGGTTGCCAGCAAACCTTCTGCTGTATGCACGCAGTTCATCGCATATTCCAGGTTCATGACTGCGCTTTGTTCCGGCTGGAAAAGAACCGACCAGGTAAGCGACTGCTGCTTGCTGTTGTACCGGATTTTTGCTTCTTCACCGTTAATTAAGACTTTGAAGAGGAAACTGGTTTCCCCGGATGGCTGCTTGGACCGGGAGCCAGCGCTGCCGTCAACGGGCAGGACGACAAGCGACCGGGCAGGAAACGACAGGGTGAGGCGAACGATTTTTTTCGCCGGATTTACAAGGTAGTAAGTGCTCGTCACTTCAGTCTTTTCTTCGTACCAGTTCAGTACCGTCTGGACCTCATCCACCCGGGCCGGTGTCCTGGCCAGTGGTTGGGGGTCCGTGGGGAGAGCAAAACCAGCCGCGGCCGGCGCGGCTTCCACCGGCCGGGCGGCAAAGGCAAAGCAGAATACCAGTATTAATAATAAGGCCGAAGCGGTTCCCAGCTTTTTCATATCCAGTCCTCCCTGCAACAAGCATATTCTATAGTAAAACTCGTCTTTGGTAAATAGCGGGTCATTTTTATTCTTTATATAAAACAACAAGAAGAGAAAGAAATAAAATATAGCATTTGTGTTTTTTTGTTATTATAATAGATTACAATAACAAAAGAACACGGTTTTGCGGTTAATTATTGGATATTAATCAGGGTAGAGATAATGGGAGGACGCCAAATGACAGAAAAGATGGAAAAAGCAATCCAGGCGGAGTGGAAGGTTATTCTATACAGGAGTGTGGTTAATGATCCGCTGGTCGTCAAATTTTTATCGCTGTTGAAGGAAACGGCAAAACCGCAACCCGATCCCTCAAGAGCCCTTGCTTTGTACAACGATTTTACAGCCTCGTTTATTCCCGCGGCTGCCGAGGTCTCGACAGGCGGCAGGTTCGCCTGGCCGAACTACCTGTTAAAGTTGATCCTGCTTGATGAAAACATATTCAGCCGCCAGGCGGAGAGGTTCAGGCTGCGCGACATACCCCCGCAGGTTAAAAGAATGGCCGAACAGGACCTGCAGTACTTGCAGTCCGTTTCCCAGGTCTCCGGCTCCCTGATCAGGGAGGTCTTAGCCGGTAAAATAGGCCGGGGCTTTGATGTCCAAAATCTCCCCGACTGGGAAGGAGTATACCTCAACGGCAAAAAGGAAACAGGCGGGGAGAGGAGAAACAGGGTGATCAGGCGGATCCACAGGCTGGACAGTTGGAGGAAGGCCTTGAAGCTGCTTGGCGATTATTACCGGGAAAACGGTGTGGGAATCTTCGGCCAGCACTACGCTTTCCGCTGGGTACACAAGAATGGCGACGGGATGCTGGTGGGGGTAAAAAACCCCGATACCATCCAGCTGAACCAGCTGTACGAGTACGAGAGGGAGCAGAGCAGGATTATCCAGAACACGGAACAATTTCTCCGGGGCTACCCGGCCAACAATGTCCTGCTTTACGGCGACAGGGGGACGGGAAAATCATCGACCGTCAAGGCTCTGGTCAATCTCTACGGGGAAAGGGGATTGCGGCTTATTGAGGTTCAGAAGCAGGACCTGGCCGATTTTCCTCTGGTGATCTCTTTGTTGGCCGAGCGCCCGCAGAGGTTCATCCTTTTTGTGGACGACCTGTCTTTCACGGAACAGGAGGGGCAGTACCGCGAACTGAAAGCCCTGCTGGAAGGAGGGTTGGAAGCCCGCCCCCAAAACGTGCTGGTTTATGCAACTTCCAACCGGCGTCACCTGGTGCAGGAGAGGTTTTCCGACAGGGAAATCACCGGGTACGATAAGGAACAGGACGATGTCAGGTACATGGACACCATGCAGGAAAAACTCTCGCTGGCGGACCGTTTCGGCATCACCGTCACCTTTGCCGCGCCTGACCAGAAACGCTACTTGGCTATCGTGGAAAAAATGGCCAGGGAAAGGGGCATTGACATCCCGGTGGAGGAGTTACACCAGAGAGCGCTGAAGTGGGAGATGAGCTTCAATGCCCGCTCTGCCCGGACCGCGCGCCAGTTTGTCGATTTTTTGGAAGGGCAGTTGGCCCTGGAAGCCGATCCAGGCGCTTGAATTTCAATATTTGCCGGGAGAACGAAAACCCCTGAAAGAGGCTTTTAGGCAGCCTGTTTTTCAGGGGTTTATTTGTTTCTTTACGGCTTGAACCGTTTAGATTAGTAGACCAGTCATTCGGCTGCTTTGACGGCCACGGGCCTGCCCTGCAGGTAAGCCCAGAGGAGCCCTGCTGCGGCTATCCCCAGCCCTGCCAGTTGGAACTGCAAAGAGGGATAAACCAGGAGCAGGCCGGAGGCGAGGAGCACGGCCCTGCCGGGAAGGTTGATGTGCCCCCTGAAACAGCCGACCAGCGCGATGGAAAGCACAAAGATGGCCGCCGAAGTTAAGGCGAAGGCCTGGAGTGTTTCCGCGGCTGTTCCCTGCCAGAGCAAGGCCGGCTGGTAGACGAAGACAAACGGCACAACAAAGCCTGAAATCGCCAGCTTGAAGGCCTCAAGTCCCGTAACCATCATTTCCGATCCGGAGAGCGTTGCCGCCGCAAAAGCGGTCACGCACACCGGCGGCGTCAGGTCGGAGAATACGGCGTAGTAAAAGACGAAGAGGTGCGCGACGATGAGCGGGACGCCGAACTCACCGAGGGCGGAAGCGCCGATGGTCACGGCGATGATGTAGGCGGCGGTGGTGGGGATCCCGGCTCCCAGGAGAGCGACGGCCACGAAGACCATCAAGAGGACGAGGAAGAGAATGCCGCCGGAGAAGTGGATCACCATGCTGCTGAAGGAAAGAGCGGCGCCGGTGCGGGTCATGCAGGTGACGATGATCCCCGCGCTGGCCAGGGCCACGGCGATCTGGGCGGCGGTGACGGCGCTTTCCGACAAGGACTCCCACAGGGACTTAAAATTGAAGCGCACTCTTGGGTTGATGACCCCCAGGACGGCGGTGAGCAATACCACGTAAAAAGCAGACTTGGTCGGCGAATAGCCGGCGATGAGGAGGTAGGCGATCAGGAGAAAAGGCACCACCATGTAGCTCCGGCTCAAGATTGAGCGCCAGTCGGGCTTTTCCCGGTCCGGGTCAGGCTGCAGGTTCAATCTCACGGCCTCGAAGTGGACCATCGTTAAAACGCCTAAGTAGTAGAGGACTGCGGGCAGGAAGGCGATTTTGATAATCTGGGAGTACGGCACCGCCGTCAGTTCCGACATGACGAAGGCCCCCACGCCCATGATGGGCGGCATGATCTGCCCGCCGGTGGAGGCTGCGGCTTCGATGGCGGCCGCTGTTTTCGGCCTGTAGCCGATTTTTTTCATCATGGGGATGGTTACGCTGCCGGTGGCGTAGACGTTGGCCACCGTACTGCCGCTCACGGTGCCGTAAAGGGCGCTGGCCAGCACGGCTATTTTGGCGGGACCGCCTCTTAGGCCGCCGGCCAGGGCGTGAGCCAGTTCGATCAGGTAGTCGCCGACGCCGCAGCGGATCATGAATACGGCGAAGACGACATAAATGTAAAGCACGTTGGCGGAAAGGCCGGTTAAGAAGCCGTACATCCCTTCGTCTACGAAGAGGTACATCATTTCAATGATGCGTTCGAACGAGTATGACTTGAAATGAAGGATGCCGGGCAGGTACTGGGCGAAGGCCAGGTATGTTAAAAAGATGACGGGCATGAGGGCAAACCACTTGGAAATGAGCCGGCGGCATGATTCTATGGCCAGCAGCACCATGATGGTTCCGAAGATGACTTCAGCCGGCAGGACTTCCGTAACCCCCTGGTAACGGAAATTGATCCGCTCGGCGTTCAGGTAGCTGTAAGCGCTGCCGGCAAAGGCAGCCGCGGCGAGCAGCCAATCGTACCAGGGGATTTTGTTCGCGGGCGATTTTTTGGTGGCGGGGTACAGGAAAAAGACAAGCGGTATCAAAAACAAGAGGTGGAGGGATCGCATTTCCCTGGGTTCAAGGACTCCGAACCCCGAAGTGTATAAATGAAACAATGTGGCAATTACTGCGTACAGTGTGACGGCTATTCCTGCAGGACCTTTGAGTTGGCGCGTGTTCATAATGTACCTCCTCGCATTGCTGTAGAAATATATTTAAAACACCGGCTGTTTAATGCCAGCATATTTTTTCAAAAAATGTTTTCTCCTAAGACCCGCAGATTTCATACTTTTCATTATGTATTATCATTTTAAAGAAGGCCCGGGACTTGCCCGGGCCCTTTACCGCTAGTTCCAGATTACTTGATGTAGCCTTTTTCCTTGTAGTATTTTTCTGCGCCGGGATGGAGCGGGGCGCCGATCTTATCCCAGGCCTTGCTCGGATCAAACACCTTGAAAGCGGGATGGATGGCTTTTGTCTCCTCTAGGTTGTCGCAGATGGTCTTGGTGATGGTGTAAACGATGTCATCGGGCACGTTCTTGTTGACAATGACGCAGTTGCTCATCGTGGCGGTTTTGACATCCTTGTCGCCGTTGACCGCTTTCGGGTAAGTGCCGGCGGGAATGACACCGCTGCCGAGATTGAACTTGCTTAAGGCCTGCAGGAGGTCATCGGGCCATTCCAGGATCCGCATCGGCCGGCCGATGGAGGCCTCGGTAACGGCTGCTCCGGGCAGGCCGAGGAAAGTAAAGTAGACATCGACGTTCTTGTCCTTGAACTGGGTGGCCTGGTCGGCGTATCCGGCATGGAATATCTTGGAACCGTTTGCTTTAAGTTTATCATATGATGTTCCGTAAAAAGCCATAACTTTTCTGAAGACCCATTCGTCGGAACTCCCGACGACGGATACGGTAATCCTGATCGGTTTCTTGCTGGTGAGGACGTCTTTAATGGTCTTGTAAGGGCTGTCATCTGCCACCAGGAAATGGAAGTAACTGATGCCCAGGTCGGTGGCAATCCCGCGGACGTTGGTGTATTTTTCGGTGTAGGGGTCTTCACCGGCAGCGGCCGCAGCGACGAGGGGCGGGAGTCCCCAGCCGATTTCGCAGTCGCCCTTGTTAACCAGGGGTACGTTCTGAACCCCGCCGCCAGGGATGACTTTCAGGCTAATCCCCGTGTTCTTTTTGGTCATCAGTTCACCAAAACCGCCGGCCTGGGAATACCAGCCGCCGCCCATCGAACCGGCCGTCCAGGTGAGAGTTGTTGTTTTAGGCGCTTCTTTAGGCTTTTCCGCAGGCTTTTCAGCGGGTTTTTGCGCGCAGGCGGCCACAAACACCAGCAGCGCGATGCAAAGCAGGGCAATCCACATTAGATTTCGACGTTTCAATACATTCACCCTCCCCGAAAATGATGGATTTTCAAAAAGTCGCCTACAGTTTACGCTTTACTACTTTTCGTTTATCCTGGCACCCCACCTCCTTGAAGGTCAAGATAATTATGAATCATTCAATTTATTAAAAACGCCCCGAGTATAGCTTAAACAGAGCCTAACCAGGAGCGTCGCTGCCCGAAAATCGGTTCGGGTCAGTGCTTGCTGCGGCTATAAAGGGTTTTTTCAATCGCTGCCCGGGCAAATGGGCGAGGGAGCTCCGCATGGCCTTATGCAATTCAAATTAAGTGTTCAGGCAAGTTTTCCAGTACTTGTTGACATCCTCCACCAGGCTGTCGATGTGGGCGAGCATGGCCGCTTCCGCCTCGTCGGCGTCGCGCCTGCGAAGGGCGTCAAGAATGCGGCGGTGAGAAACCATGTACTCCGAATTGATTTTTTTCCTGATATATTCAAAAGCCTGGGACTGCTGGCCCATGATGGCCAGCTGGTAGTACATCAGTTCCAGAATGGGGTTTCTCGAAGCGCGGGCGATGGCTTTGTGAAATTCCAGGTCGTGGAGAGTTATCGGCTTGTCTTCTTTGTAGCTGTTTTCCTGGAGAAAAAGGGTCTCTTCCATGGCGGCAATTTCGGTTGTGGTTATCCGCTGGGCGGCCAGCCTGGCCGTCCCCCTTTCCACCGTGCGGCGGGCTTCCAGCACGGCCAAAAAATCCTCCAGGAGCTTGGGGTCGATGTATTTGTTGAGGTTGCTCTGGTAGAACTCCATGTTTTTTAACTGCTTGTTCAGTATAATAGCCCTGAGGCCCTTTTCGGTGATGACCCGGCCGCGGTATTTTTCCTTTTGCAGATAGCCAAGGCTTTCCAGTTTATTAAGTATCCTGCCTATTGTTGCGGAACTCGTTTCTATTTGTTCTTCAGCCAGCCGGTTTACAATGTGCCAGGAACCAATAGGGTCCGAAGCCTCGCTGATCATTTCCAGGATAAGGAGCTCTTTTTCGTCCAGGGTCTTTACATTCATTATCGAAAACCTCCAGGCGCGAAAAGGAATATGGATGTTTTGCCTTGCTGATTTGCATTAATGATTCAAGCGCAGGAGTACTGCAGACAGCGGTCGGGCGACAGTTCGCTTATGTCGTGAGGCAGCGTTTCCGAATCGAGCATAAGGGCGATCAGTTTGCCGGTAATAGGGGCCAGGGCTATCCCGTCGCCTTCATGCCCTGCTGCCATGTAAAAGCCGGGGTACCTGGAAACAGGGCCGATAAAGGGTTTGCCGTCGTCGGAGGCCGGACGCAGCCCGGCAAAGGTGCGGATTATGTGCACGTTTTTAAGAATCGGGAAAAAGCGGGCGGCTTCCCCTATTACGAGCCGGATGGCCTCGCAGCTCGTGGTGTTGTCATACCCGGCGTATTCCCTGGTGCCGCCAATAAAATAGTTGCCTTCACCGGTCTGGGAAACCGCCAGCCCGATGCCCAGGTCGTTCAAGATCTGCCTGCGGCTTTTGGCCAGGGAGGGATAGAGTTTCATGACAATATAGTCGGCGTTCCAGAAATTCGTTTTGCCAAGGCGGGGGATCTGCTCCGTCACTGCGATTTGCCCGCGCTTCGGCCGGATAGGGATGTCAATGCCCAGCTGGCCGGCCAATTCGCCCGCCCATGCACCTGCTGCGTTGATGACCGATTCGGAGTAAAAACGCTGGCCGTCTTCGCAAACGACCTTCCAGTTATAATCGCTGATAAACTCAATTGATTGCACTTTGGAACCCTTTTTGATTTTAAGGCCCCTGTCTTGAGCCGCGGCGGCAAACGCCCTCATGGTTTTGAGGGGGTTTACCTGGGAGTCCAGGGGGCTGTATGTAGATGCCAGGACGTGGGGGCTTACGTGGGGATGAAGTTTTTTCATTTCCTTTTTGTCCAGGAAAGTTACATCCAGGCCGCAGCTGTGCTGCTGGTTGACGAAATCCTCCATGATGGGCAGCTGTTCCTGGGTTTCGATGAAAATCATCCCACCTGCGTTTTCCAGGTCGATTTCCAGGGGGAGGTCTTTTTCCAGGCGGCGATAATGCTCAAGGCTCTCTAAGGCCAGGGTGAGGAGTATGCCGGGCCTTTTGGACTGCAGGAGGATCTGGTCGTCACATGCTCCCGAAGCGCCCGAGCCGAACTCTTTTTTTTCGATAAGCAGAACTTTCCTTGGGCTGGCGGTCAGGTAATAGGCAGTTGAAAGGCCGATTATGCCGCCGCCGACTATTATTGCGTCATATTTTTCTTGCATGCTGATACCTCCGGGCTTTCCTTTCGCCTGCTCATCATATAGTGAGGAGCTGTTATGAATAGCATACCATAAATTTTGAAAAGAAAACAAGGTATTTTTAAAAAAATTTCATGGTAAATTTAATTTTAACAATGTAAATAATTGTCAACTCAGCACTTTTGAATAATTTAATATAAGCAATTTGCAAAAAAATTTATAATTAATAAAGATGTTTATTGACCCCGCGGCTGGAAAAAAGATATAATGGACTAAAAGAGCTGCTCACCCCATGATGAGCAGTAATGGTGGGGAAGGAGGAAATGCCTGATGCAGGAAGGACCCAAAAATTACATTTGCCGCTGCGAAGAAGTAACGAGGGAAGAAATTGAAGAGGCCATCAAAAACGGCGCCACGACAATGAATGAAGTTAAACGCTGGTCCAGGGCGGGCATGGGATTATGCCAGGGAAAAATCTGTTCCCGGAACGTGTCCCGTATTGTCAGCGAAGCGACCGGCAAAAAGCCGGAGGAGGTGCTGCCGTCCACTGTTCGCCAGCCGGTTCGCCCGGTAAGGATAGATGTAATCACTAAGGAATAAGGAAAGATGACAATCTATTGTGGAGGTGTTGGGAGTGCAGGACTGGGGCCGATTGATAACGGCAATGGCTACGCCGTTTGACAGGGAAGGCAAGCTTAACTTGGCCGGGGCCGCTGAACTGGCGAAAAGGCTTGCCGGCGAGGGAACCACGGCAGTGGTACTGGCGGGTACCACGGGAGAAAGCCCTACCCTGTCGGACGATGAAAAACTCGCTCTATTTGAAACGGTAAAAAGGAATGTGGGTATCCCGGTAATAGCCAACGTGGGGAGCAACAACACGGAAAAGTCCGCCCTGCTGGCCCAAAAGGCGAAAGAAACGGGCATCGACGGGATTATGGCGGTTGTTCCCTATTACAATAAGCCCAACCGGGAGGGGATTTACCAGCATTTTAAAACGATTGCCCAGGCCGCTCAGTTACCGCTGATGGTTTACAACGTACCCGGGCGAACCGCACTGAACCTGGACGCGGAAACAATTCTAAGAATTGCCAAAATACCTTTTGTCCATTCCATCAAGGAAGCCACTGAAGACTTTGGCAAGATTTCCAGGGTTATAAGGGAAGCACCTCCCCACTTCAAGGTGTATACGGGCGAAGACCACCTTACTTTGCCAATCCTGGCTATCGGCGGGTACGGGGTGGTGAGCGTGGCCGCGCATGTCGCGGGAAGGCAAATGAAAGCAATGATCGAGAACTACCTGGCGGGACGGGTGGAGAAAGCAAAAGAACTGCACCTCGCTCTTACGCCGGTTTACGAGAGCCTTTTTTTGACGGCAAATCCCATTCCCTTAAAAAGCGCTCTAAGGCTGTGCGGTTTTGACGCGGGTTCCCTGCGGCTCCCGCTGGTGGAAGCGTCCGGGGAAATAGTGGCCAGGCTGAAAGCGGATCTGCAAAATTTATCGCTGGTTGAAGGGAAGGATTAAGATGGGACGGGTTGAACATCACATTATCCTTGGGGACGCCCCGGAGCGAAAAAAAGTGACGATCTTTGTCGACGGCGACCCGCTGGAAGCTTACGAAGGAGAAGTGATTGCGGCGGCGCTGTGGGCCCACGGCAAGAAAACACTGCGTTATACAAAAAAGGACAACAGGCCGAGGGGAATATACTGCGGCATCGGGCGCTGCACCGACTGCGTGATGATTGTTGACGGCGTTCCCAATGTGCGCACCTGCGTTACACCGGTGCGCGACGGGATGGTTATTCAAACCCAGAAAGGGTTGGGCCAGTGGAAAGAAGGTGGCGGCAGTGAAAACGACTGAGATAGTGGTTGCCGGCGGCGGGCCGGCAGGGCTGTCGGCGGCGATAGAAGGGGCGCGCCTTGGCGCCAAGGTGCTCGTCATTGATGAGAATTCGCGGCCCGGCGGGCAGCTTTTTAAGCAAATCCATAAGTTTTTCGGTTCCCGTGAGCACCAGGCCGGCGTGCGGGGACTGGACATCGGCCAAAAACTGCTGGAGCAGACGGAAGCGCTGGGCATTGAAGTATGGCTGAACTCCGAGGCTGTCGGCATAGACAAAGATAAAAAGGTCTGGGTTATACAAAACGGTAAAAATTCGCTGGAGGTGAGAGGAGAAAGGATAATCCTTTCCACCGGCGCGGTCGAGAACTCTCTCACCTTTCCGGGATGGACATTGCCCGGGGTGATGGGGGCAGGAGCGGCGCAGACGATGATCAACATCCACCGGGTTAAGCCCGGGAAAAGGATCCTGATGATCGGTTCGGGAAACGTTGGAGTTATTGTTTCTTACCAGCTGATGCAAGCCGGCGCCGAGGTCGTCGCCATCATCGAGGCCGCTCCCCGGCTGGGCGGATATGGAGTCCATACGGCCAAAGTCCGCAGGGCGGGGGTGCCATTTTACACTTCCCATACCGTCAAGCGGGCCCTGGGCAAAGATAAGGTCGAAGGAGCCGAGATAGTGGCCCTTGATGATAAATGGAACCCTGTTCCCGGCACGGAGAAAACGCTTGATGTTGATACCATCTGCGTGGCCACCGGTCTTACGCCTCTTACCGAACTGGCCTGGTTTTTGGGCTGCCGTTTCCATTACATTCCATCGCTGGGCGGGTTTGTGCCTGATCACAACGAGTTTATGGAGACGAACATTCCGGGGATTTATGTCGCCGGGGACATCGCCGGGGTGGAGGAAGCCAGCACGGCAATGGAAGAAGGGCGCCTGGCGGGGATCGGAGCTGCCGCTTCCCTGGGATACCTGGAGCCTGGCGCTTTAAAAGAAGAGGCGCAAAAGGTATGGGACAGGCTGAATTCCTTGAGAAGCGGGCCGTTTGGCGAAGGGCGCCGCAAAGCCAAAGAAGTCATACTGCATCGGGAAGGGGAGATCGTCAATGCCGGGGCATTCTGAGCATGCGGGCGTTAAACTGTCAGGCGCTCCTAACCGTGAAGAACTTAGAAACAGTCCGGGCTATCCCCCGGAGGGACTTTGGGGGAAAGGGCCCCTGGCCTTTATCGAATGCGTGGAAGAAATACCGTGCAATCCTTGCGAGACCTCCTGCCCGCAGGGAGCAATAAAAGTGGGGAAACCCATCACCAACTTGCCGGTGCTTGACGGGAACAAGTGCCTGGGCTGCGGCGCGTGCATCGCGGCCTGCCCCGGTTTGGCCATCTACGTGAAGGATTACACCTTTAGCGAGACGGAAGCGTTGATCACCTTTCCATTTGAGTACTGGCCCCTTCCTGAAAAAGGGCGGCAGGTCGTGCTGGTGGACGAAATGGGTGAACCTGTTTGCCGCGGCGAGGTGTTAAGGGTGGTCGATATTCCTAAAAATAACCGGACGCCGTTGATAACGGTCAAGTATCCAAAGGAATTTTTCGAGGAAGTAAAGTCCATGCAAAGACTGTAAAACAGTTTATACCCAAAGATAAGAAGCAGCGAGGGAGGAAGAAGGTATGAGGAAATACAGGGTAGGTGTGGTCGGAGCCATGGGGGCCGTGGGTACCCAGATGCTGGCCACGCTCGAAAAGTCCAGTTTGCCTGTAGAACAGGTTGTGCCGCTGGATGTTAAAGAGAACGAAGGCAAAACGGTAGTTTTCCGCGGGACGCGGCTGACAGTCAAAACTGCGGAGAAAGGGGCATTTAAAGGCCTTGACGTTGCCCTGTTCTCGGCGGGAGAAAAAGCCAGCGAGGTCCTGTCGCCCATTGCCGTTGAAGAAGGCGCGGTGGTGATCGACAACAGCAACGCCTTTCGCCTGGACCCAGACGTGCCGCTGGTCGTGCCGGAAGTCAATCCCGGCGCCGCCAGGGAACACCGCGGCCTGATTGCCAACCCCAACTGTTCGACTATTCAAATGGTTGTGGCCTTGAAGCCGCTGCATGACAGGTTTAAAATCAAAAGAGTGGTTGTCGCCACGTACCAGGCGGTCTCCGGAACCGGGCTGCCGGCTATTGAGGAGATAAACAGGCAGTTTAGGGAATATGTGGAAGGCAGGGAATTGACTTGCCGGGTGTACCCGTATCCCATCGCCTTCAATGCCCTCCCGCAGATTGATATATTCATGGAAAACGGCTACAGCAAAGAGGAAATGAAAATGTACAACGAAACAAAAAAGATTATGGGAGATAACGACATCCAGGTCACGGCCACGGCGGTCAGGATACCGGTGATTCGCTGCCATTCCGAAGCTGTCAACGTGGAAACGGAAAAACCCCTGCCGGAAATAGAGGAAATAAGGGCGATCCTTTCTTCCGCCCCCGGCGTCAAGGTGTTGGACGACCCGCAGAACAAGGTCTACCCCATGCCCTATTATTGCCGGGACACCGACAAGGTCTTTGTCGGAAGGCTCCGCAAGGACTTTACCATCGCCAACGGCCTTAACATGTGGGTGGTGGCGGACAACCTGCTGAAAGGAGCGGCCCTCAATGCCGTGCAGATAGCCGAGATCCTGGTGAAAAACGACTGGCTAAAGAGGCGGTAAAATCTATTTTTTTGTTGACAAAACAGGTGTTGGCGGCATAAAATAGACTAAAAATCAGATATGCAATTACCTCACTCACTGGAGTGGGGTAGGGGTCGCGAAGGCCAAGAGTATTCCGGGGAGCGTGGTGGCTGTGAACCGGACGAAAGGGGCATTCGCCGAAGTGCGGCGTGCAACCGGTGCGCCGTGCTGGGACTGTATTTAACAAATACAGGACTGTCACCCGGCTTAGCCCAGGGCCGGGTGGAGCACTATCTCACGGAGGGCGAAGAGAGGGGGGTATCTATAGCTTGAAGCAGCTAGGGGTAACGCCTCTGGCTGTATTTTATTTCTCGTGACTACTCATCGATGAGCTGCAAAAAATACTGTTTTTTGTTTGACTTTTTTATTGACTTAACTCCAAAAAGTAGTATAATACGTACTATATAGTCTACCGAACGTAGATAAATGTACACCACACGCAGACAAAATTGTATGCAAATTTACAGAAAGGGTGTTGGCGATGAAACAGTACAGAGTGGCGGTAGTGGGACTGGGCGCTGTGGGAAGAGAGATGATTGCTACCCTCGAAAAGTCTGCGCTGCCTATATGTGAACTCGTACCCCTGGTGAGAAGGAATGAAGGGGAAAAGATCGGTTTCCGGGGTGAAACGTGCGTTTCCAGGCTGGTTCAGAAAGGTTGCTTCAAGGATATAGATTTTGCCCTGTTTTCCGCCGGCGAGCAGGCGAGCCGCGAACTGGCCCCGCTTGCCCTGGATGAAGGGGCGGTGGTCGTCGATAACAGCAACGCCTTTAGGATGGAACCGGACGTCCCCCTGGTTGTGCCGGAAGTCAATCCCCTTGAGGCCAAAAAACACCGCGGCCTGATTGCCAATCCAAACTGTTCGACCATCCAGATGGTTGTGGCGTTGAAACCGCTTCACGACCGCTTCAAGATAAAAAGGGTCGTTGTTTCCACTTACCAGTCCGTTTCCGGAACCGGCCTGCAGGCCATCGACGAGTTGAACGGGCAGGTCCAGGCCTATGTCGCCGGCCGCGAACTGGCTCGCGAGGTGTATCCCCACCAGATCGCCTTCAATGTGCTGCCGCACATCGATGTTTTCATGGAAAACGGCTATACCAAAGAAGAGATGAAGATGCATAACGAGACCAGGAAGATCCTGGGCGACAGCGACATCCGGGTTACGGCCACAACAGTGCGCGTTCCCGTGGTCCGCTGCCATTCGGAAGCGGTCAATATCGAAACGGAAAAGCCGCTGCCGGACGTGGAAGAGATAAGGAATATACTGGCCAATGCGCCGGGGGTCGTTGTTGTCGATGATGTGGCCAACAATCTCTACCCGCTGGCTATTGACTGCCAGTACAGGTACGAAGTTTTCGTGGGCCGCATCCGCAAAGACTACACCGTGGCCAACGGTCTCAACATGTGGATAGTGGCGGACAACCTGCTGAAAGGCGC
Organism: Peptococcaceae bacterium; assembly: GCA_024655825.1. Lineage (NCBI taxonomy): Bacteria > Bacillati > Bacillota > Clostridia > Eubacteriales > Peptococcaceae > Peptococcaceae bacterium. Next base: position 71,207 of record JANLFJ010000008.1, read on the forward strand.
CGCTCTCAATGCCGTGCAGATTGTGGAGCTCCTGGTTGCCAGGAACTGGGCGGCGGCGGGACGCCAAAAGATGTTAGCCGTGTAAAGTTCAAAAGTTCCCGCTCCGAAGTGCTGTTCATTTTCCCCGATCATTGATAAAATATCTTTATATGCATAATGTATTAAGGAATTATAGAAAGGAGCGGGAAAATGCCCATACTGGTGCAAAAGTTTGGCGGCACTTCAGTGAATACACCGCAAAAGCGTGATCAGGTCCTGGAAAAGGTTACTGCGGCGAAGGATAAAGGCTACGATGTGGTGGTGGTCGTTTCCGCCATGGGCAGGAAAGGAGAGCCGTACGCCACCGATACTTTTCTGGGCTTGCTGGAAGAAGTGGGACCTGGTTCGAGTCCAAGGACGAAAGACCTGCTGGCTTCATGCGGCGAGATAATTTCCACCTGTCTTGTCGCTCACGCCCTTGAACAAAAGGGATACAAGGCCTGTCCCCTGACAGGGTTCCAGGCCGGGATCGGCACAAATGACAGTTTTACCAATGCTGAAATCATGAAAGTTAACGCCGGGAGGATACATAAAGAGCTGTCCGGCGGGAAAATAGCGGTTGTCGCAGGGTTCCAAGGCATTACGGAAGACGGCGATATAACCACCCTGGGCAGGGGCGGCAGCGACACGACGGCGCTCGCTTTGGGCGGCGCCCTGGGAGCGGAAATGGTGGAAATCTATACCGATGTGCCGGGGATTGCGTTTACCGACCCGCGCTTGCTTCCGGAAGCCCCCTACCTTAAGAGCATAGATTTTTACCCCATGCATATCCTGGCCCGTGCCGGGGCTAAAGTGATCCATCCCCGCGCGGTCAAGGCGGCCATTAATTTCAAGATGCCTTTTTTGGTGAAATCGACTTTCACCGACGAACCGGGTACCCTGATCGGCCAGAAAGGAGAGAATTTTGGCGGGCTGTACGGGATAGCCCTGACTAAAAATGTCCTCATCGTGACCGTAAAAGGAGAAGATGAAAGAAGAACCTGGCAGGAAAAAGCCGTCGACGACCTGTTTTACAGGGGCGAATCCGGCGGGACCGTACTGGCCGTACCGTCCGGGGAAGTCATACCGGAAGGCTGCACGGTCTCCGGAGATTGCGACCTTATTACGGTGGTCTGGGAACCAGGAAGCGGCGTGACGGCAGAGGTTGTTGGGGCGGTGTTAGGCGATGCCAGGATTGAGACCGCCGGGTTCTTCCACTTGCCTTCCGGCGGGGCCTGGGCTGTGCAGGCCGGCCGGTCGCAGGAAGCCGTGCGCGCCATTTTTGCCTTTGCCGGCCAAAAACGGGCGAAAGAGGCAATTTAAGGGCGATATAATGGCCGCAAGAATCTCGTGAATATTTAAAACCGCTGTGCTATAATCAGTTCAGCGGTTTTGTCTTTTATTTGTTTAAAAAGCGTGCGGCCATGTCAGTATGTGTTTTGCGGCGCTTTGCCGCAAAAGCGCATATACGGGTGGTAGGGGAGGAGTTGCGATGGAAGGGAAACAGGAAAAGAGGGTTGGCTTATTGGGCGGCGGAAGGACGCCGGGAAAGAAAACGATGAACAGGTTGCTGGTCGTGGCCAGTCTTGCCCTTGTTGTTTTCATGTTTGCCGCCGTTTTTTGGGGAATGGACAGGGTGGGTCTTTTCCTGAATAAGCCTGTTGCTGCTGCCGAGGTAAGCATCCGGGCTCTCCAGGAGGATAAAACGGGGGTGGACACGGGCACCGCTTTTCTCCTGACCAGCCGGCAGCCCTTGGATGAAAAAACGGTGCGCGGCACCTTGAGAATCAAGCCCGCGTTTTCCTACAGCTTGGAAAAACAGGCGGGCGGGAAGGAATACCGGATTATTCCCAGCCAAAAGCTGGCGGCCAATACTGTCTACCGGTTTTCTTTCGATACCAGCGGCAAAGGCAGGGAGAGCTTGAGCTGGGCCTTCCAAACCAAGGGCAAGTTCCGCGTCGCGGGCTCCCTGCCCCGGGAGCGAACGACCCACGTGCCGCTTGATACCGGGATTGAAGTGACCTTCTCCCATGAAAATTACGACTTCTCCAAAATAAAGGATTATTTTTGTATTTCTCCCCAGGTAGAAGGTCGCTTCGAGCAGCACAAAAAAACACTGGTTTTTGTGCCCGACAAGCTCCAGCCGTCCACCCTATACACGGTGACGGTGAAAAAAGGGCTTCCCATCAAGGGAAGCGAGGGAATCCTGGAGGAGGATTACACCTTTGGCTTCGAAACCGCTTCCGGCCAGGAATCCACAAAAGCTTTCGCTTTCGAGATGGATACCGGCCTTTGTGAGTTTGCCGTGGGAGAAGCGCCGGTTTTTTACACTTATTTTTCTTCCGGGTACTACCTGAAAACGAAAACGCAGGATAAACCCGTAATTCCTCCCCTCGAGATCAGCGTGTACAGGTATCCCGACCACCAGGCTTTTATCCGGGCCCTGGAGGACAGGGATAAAATCCCCGAATGGTCCTACCAGGTTTTAAGGAACTACCGGGCGGATTTGAGCGGTTTAATGCAGGCGGCGCGTTATCAGACAGAATTTTTAAGCGTCAATAATTACAATCATTATGTGGCTTTCCCGGAAAGCCTGCCCCCCGGTTACTATGTCGCCGAGCTGAAGTCCGGCGAATGCGCGCGCCAGGTCTGGTTCCAGGTAAGCGACCTCGCCACGTATTCGGCTCTTGGAGAGGAAAAGACCTTGCTCTGGGTGAACGACCTGCAGGAGAAAAAACCGGCTGCCGGGGCCAAGGTCGAAGTGGCCGGGGCAAGCAGCACCGCTTTCACCGACGAGGGGGGAGCGGCTGTAATCAACCGGGGATTTGCCGGCGCAGCCGGAACCGGCGGCTGCGTTTACGCCTGGGTGAGCACAGGCAGCCGCGAGGTCGTCGTTCCCTTGAAAGCCGGCTGGCCGTTCTATTCGTTCGAGGATTATTCCGGCGCCCGGGATTACTGGAAATACCTCTACCTGGAACGTGAACTGTTTAAACCTGGCGACGAACTGCATTTTTGGGGCGTGCTGGCCTCCCGGACCAGTGGAACGCGTGAGCCGGAAGAAGTCCTTGTTGAATTGAGAGGCACCGACGGTCCGCTTTATGAAGGGGCGGAGGAAAGCCCCATAATGAGGATTAAAGTCCCTTTGAAGGACAAGACCTATGAAGGAAGCATCCGGCTGCCGGTCCTCAAGCCGGGCTACTACTACCTCCAGGTTAAGCTTGGAGAAACGAACATCCTCTCGCGCGGCTTTTCCGTGGAAACCTATGAAAAACCGGCCTACCGGCTGGAGGTCAAGCCGGAGAAGAGGGCTATTTTCACCGGGGAAGGAATGAATTTCCAGGTACAGGCCACCTTTTTCGAAGGGACTCCGGTTCCCGGCCTAAGCTTAAACTACCGGATCGGAGGCAAAAACGGCACAGTAACGACGAAAGACAGGGGAACGGCCCGCATCCCTTACCTCGGGCAGGTAGAGAGAGAACAATACGCTCCCCATGACTGCCAGTTTATAGGTGTAAGCGCGAACCTGCCCGAGGCGGGCGAGATTTCCGCCTCCGACAGCATCTATGTCTTCAGGAGCAGGGTCTACCTTGACGGGGAGGTGTCCCGCCAGGGCGACCGGTTTTCAGTGAACGTCACGCTTTCCAGCGTTGATTTGAGCAAGATCAATGCCGGCGAGTATCCCGCGGAAGAGAACTTCCTGGCCGGGCCGGCAGGCAGCGTGCTTGTCAGGGGAAGCGTTTACCAGGATGTCTGGACGAAAGTCGAAACAGGCGAATACTATGACTTCATCAGCAAGAAAGTCGTTAAAGCTTATGACTACAAGTACTCGACCAGGCATATTTCCGATTTCAGCCTGGTCACGGATGACAGCGGGAAAGGCAGCTACAGCGGGAAGCTGGACCGGACCAATTCGTACCACCTGGAGCTGACGGCAGAAGACGATGAGGGCCGCCTGTTCAAGAAGAGGCTGCAGGTTCCCGGAGCCGGCCGGCCCGAAGCATACGACTACAAGCGGTATTACCTGGCTTTGCCGGGGCGGGAAAAAGGGTTTGAGCAGGGCGACGAAGTGCGGCTTACTTTCATGGAAAATGAAAAGGAGCTGCTGCTCAGGGAAAAAGGATTCATCTATTTCCGCGGCCAAAAAAACATTGACTCCTACGAGGTGACGGGGAATCCCTGGTACAGCTTTACCTTTGCCGCAGAGTATATACCGAATGTCAACGTATACGGCGTATACTTTGACGGGGTCTCTTTCCGGGAAACCGAGGCATGTCTTGTCCCGTTTGCCAGGGAAAACAGGACCCTCCGGGTTAGAATTGAAACAGACAAGGAAGAGTACCGCCCCGGGGAAAAAGTGGGCCTTAACGTGGTGGTGACCGACAGGGAGAACAGGCCCGTCCGGGCCGCCGTCAACATCAACCTGGTTGATGAGGCCCTCTACAGCCTGCGCGACCAGAGTGTCAACCTGCTGGATTCTCTTTACACCGACTATATCCATACTGTCCTTTATACCCGAAAATCCCACTGCCGTCCAGGTTCTGGCGGGGGAGCGGAAAGTGGGGGCGAAGGAGAAGGGGTGCGCAAGGACTTCCGCGATACGGTGCTGTTTGTTACGCTGCACACGGACGATGAAGGGAAAGCCGGCACCGAATTCAGGCTGCCCGACAATCTCACCTCCTGGCGGATAACCTCTCATGCCGTGACTTCCGACCTCCTGGCGGGAAGCGGCGCCGCCCGGCTGCCCGTGCGCCTGCCCTACTTTGTGGACCTGGTGGCAAACGACACTTACCTCGAAGAGGATGCGCCCGTGGTGGTAGTGCGTTCATACGGTGACAAACTGGCTGCCGGGGCTCCGGTTTCCTACCGGATGAAGCTGGTTACGCCGGAAGGAAAGGAGTTAATCTCTGCTGGAGAAGGAACATCCTTTACTCCTTTCGATTGGGTTCTGCCGCCGCTGCAGGAAGGCAGCTACAGCCTTACTGTGGAAGGGAATTGCGGGGATTACAGCGACCGGCTGAGCAAACAGTTTAAGGCTGTCAAAACCCTTCTTGAAAGGTCAGTCACCCGGCAGGCGCAGCTGGCGGACGGCTATGTTCCGGAAGGACTGAAAGATCAAAAAGAACCGGCAACTCTTGTTTTCAGCGATTATGAGAAAAGCCAGTACCTAAGGGGCATCTGCCAGCTGGCCTGGCAGGACGGGAGCCGCTTTGAGCAGCAGCTGGCGGCGATGGAAGCGCGCCGCCTTCTGGAACAGTACTTCCCGGAGGAAAAAGACTGTTTTGTACACGGAAATACTGAACCCGGCTCACTGCTGCGCTTCCAGCAGCAGGACGGGGGCATTTCCATACTTCCTTACGCGGAAAGCGATCTTTATCTCACGGCCTTGGCGGCTTCCTGCTCGAGCCTGTACCTGGACGGCAGGGCGATGGCCGGCTATTTTTACAGGGTGCTGGAAGACGAAGAAAAAGAGCGCGACAGGAGCGCGGCGCTGTGGGGATTAGGCGCGTTAAACGAGCCCGTCCTGCTGCAGGTCAACGAGATGTTGAAAGAGAATGGTTTGTCGGCAGAGGAAAAAATCAACCTGGCCTTGGCCAGCCTTGATTTGGGCAACGGTCCGGTCGGGAAGCAAACTTTTGAAGAACTGCTCAAAGAATACGGCGAAGATCTTGGTTCCACCATGCGGATAAACGTGGGCCGGGACCAGGACGAGATTATCCAGGCCACCACCCGGATGTCCCTTCTGGCCGCAAGGCTGGACCATCCCCAGAAGAACAAGCTCTACCAGTACCTGCTGGAGAACCAGGGCCGGGACAGGCTAAACCTGGTCGAACAGGCCTTGATCCTTAAGTACAACCTGCAGTATATGGAACCCGATCCGGTCAGCTTCACTTGCGAGTACAGGGGCGAAAGCTTCACCAGGTCTTTAAAAGGCCAGGAAACGTTCAGGCTTACGGTTCTGCCGGGCGAAGCGGACACTCTCAAGTTCAGCGGGGTGCAGGGGAAAGCGGGCGTGGTTGTCACCTTCACGGTTCCCTGCGAGGCGAAAGAAATTGAAGGGCAGGACGGTTTGACCATAAAACGCAGCTACAGGGTCAATAACCAAGAGGTTGATGCCCTGGGACGCTCCGACCTGGTTGAGGTTGTCATCAATTACGACATCGGGGAAAAGGCGCCGGCGGGAACGTACGAGATAGTCGATGTGCTGCCGGCCGGCCTGCGCTACGTTTCCCGGCCTTATGTGCGGAATGAGAAGACCAGCAAGGACCTTGCCTTTCCCACGGCGGTCAAGGGTCAGAAGCTTACTTTTGCCGTGTCCAAAGGCAGCGGCAAGCTGGTATACTACGCCAGGGTGGTTTCGCCGGGAGAATACAAGGCCGAGCCACCGCTTTTAAGCAATGCCAGGAGCGATAAAATATGCGCAGCGGGCGGCGGGGGCAGGGTCGTCATCAAATGAGAAAACGGCTGTCAATCCTGGGGCTAATAGTTCTCCTGCTGGCGGTTTCCGGCTGCCCGGCAGGGAAGCCGGTTGAGCGAAAAGCGGTTCCCAACCCTGCTCATAAAAACATATTCGTAACGGGGGAAGAACTGGCGCGCTGTCTTTCCCGGCAGGAGCCGGAAGGAGCCGTGGAAATAAAAGGGGCCGCCAGGGGCGGTGTGGTGCCGCACCACCTGCTGGCCGGCCGCCTGACGGCAAGATTTATGGAAGCCTTGGCTTTGCAGCATCCCGGAGTGGTAATCGTGGCCGGACCCAACCACCGGAACCTGGGGGCCAGGGTGATCACCGGGTTCTATGACTGGGAGACGCCGGAAGGGATTGTGAGAACAGATTCCCGGGTTGTTAAAACCTTACTGGAAAAAGGCGCGGCCGTGCGGGACGAAGGCACCCTTTCCGGGGAACATTCGGTGGGATCTGTTATCCCCTTTATTGGGCATTACCTTCCTGAAGCCCGCGTTGTTCCTCTCATCCTCCACCGTGACGTATCCTTGAAAGAGATCGACTTTCTCCTAGCAGCTGTTCAACCTTACCTGGACGAAGGGGCCGTCCTGGTTGCCTCGGTAGACTTTTCCCACTACCTGACCAGGCAGGCGGCAGAGTATAAGGATGAGATCACCTTAAAAGCGATGCGGGACTTCGATTACAACAAGCTTTACAGCATGGGCAACGACCACCTCGACTCTCCGGCTTGTTTAGCCTTGGTCCTGCGTGATGCCGAGAAAAGAGGGAACAGGCAGTTTCAAATACTGGACCACACCAATTCCGGTATTCTTTTGAAAAACGACCTCATTCCAACGACCAGCTACTTCACGCTGTTATTTTCAGAAGATAAAAAGACCTCATCCAAAAGGTCTTCAAGTGAGTTCTTAATTAACCATAAGATAAAGTTGATATTGTCAGGGAAATAATTTTGGGACATATGTTTTATTCGATACCATTGAAATAGATATTATAATAAAAAACCGTCAAAAAATCGTATCAGGTATACTTGTATTAACATTTTTTGTATCCATTGGTCTTCCGTTTATTAATACAGTAAAAATTACTCCTGGAAATAGTGCCTTTTAATGTTTTTACAAGACAATTGGAAAGATATAATTCTTGAATGCTGCAAAATAAAGGAAAAAAGCGTTTCAGGTCTTGACTATAATAATCAACTAGTATATTTTGTTTTATAGAATAATATACCACAGGAGGGTCGTATTTAATTCATAATGGCACAATATTAATTAATTAATGAAAGAAAGGAATGAACATGACGAATCCTGTGAGCAAATCGGAACTTGTTTACAAGTATCTTAAAGAAAAAATTTTAGCGAACGAACTAAAACCGGGGGAGTACATCAACCTGCAAAAAGTGGGAGAAGAACTGGGCATCAGCAAAATCCCGATACGGGAAGGGATAAAACGCCTTGAGTCGATCGGGCTGGTCGAAACAACTCCCAATGTCGGCGTGCGGGTAAAAAAACTTGATCTGAATGAACTGGAACAACTGATGCTTATCAGGCGGGAACTGGAAACGCTGGCAACAAGGATGGCTGCTGAAAAAATCGACCGAAAGACCATCAAAAAGCTTTATACCTTAATAGACAAAATGGAAGCCGAGAGGCAGGCGGGTAATGTCAACCAGTACGGTATTATCAACAAGGAATTTCATTTGACCATTTACCGGAGCAGCCAGGCCGAACTGATTTATAATATGATTGAAGATTTGTGGGACAGGAGTGAGCGGACCAGGTGGGTGTTCTCCATGTTTCCGGAAAGGCTGAAATTGTCCAATAGGGAACACGTCGAACTGGTAAAGCTGCTTGAAGAGCATGACGGCAGAGCGGCTGACATCATCTACAAGCAGAAAACGGAAGGATTTTTAAACGTGATCAGGGTATTGAAAGAATTGGAAATCGACAGGTGACCAGGGAAAGAGAGACTAAAGGGGCCATATGCCCTTTTTTTGTTTGCCGGAAAATCAACAAATGTGCGGTATACCAGCATCGCTTTTGGGCAGATTTATTGTATGAGCATATTTAGGCGTATTTGCAATTTGCATGATGTCTAATGAGTACTTTTGGCTTGACTGAAAAGATATTCTCTAATATATTATAAGTAGCTAATAATATACCGCAATAAAACAAATGGTATACCAATTATGAAATGCTAATATATAGACACTGCGAGGGGGTTAAAAAGTGAGGGCTGTTACCAAGACCGCAGTCGTGGACGGAAAGAAATGCACAGGGTGTGAAACCTGCGCTCGTATTTGCCCGGTTGTTGCTATTTCCGTGGTTAATGTAGAAGGACACAGGGTGGCCAAAATCGAGCAGGATGAGTGCCAGGCCTGCGGCATATGCGCAACCCGCTGCCCGCAGCACGCGATCTGCCTGGAAGAGCGGTGTTCACCCCTAGAGGTCGGCATGGATGCCGGCAAGATCTCCGGCGGGGAAGAGATTGCCGCCATTTGTCATAAGGCTCACATGTACCCCGACCAGGTGGTCTGTTTTTGTCACCGCATCCAGGCCAAGGAAATAGCGGCAGCGATTTTATCCGGAGCAGATACGCCGGAAAAGGTGGCCAAGATGACCGGGGCCCGGACAGGCTGCGGCGTCTTGTGCATAACGGGTGTTATCAGGCTGCTTCAAGCCGCGGGCATAGAATTAAGACAGGCGCCGGGGTACCAGTGGTACGGCAAAATGGCTACCATCTGGGAGATCCCGGAGAAGGTCATGCAAAAATACGGCAAACAGTATTACCTGGCTGAAGATCAAGAAAAAATGAACGAACTCTTTCCGGGGGGTGAAAGCGAATAATGGGCGCCGCGACGTTAACTCCTGCCAGGCCGAGGGTTTCTACATACAATATGGCTCCGGACTTGCTGGGTGAACGAGCCTGTTCATTGCCGGGGATGGTCGGGGTAAGAATACACGAATTGTTTCCGGATGCCGACAAACCCATCCCGGTAGGGAGCCCCGAGCAAACCAGGGAAACCATCCGGAAACTGACCGTTAAAGCGCTGGAAAAGGTCGATTTGAGCAAAATACAGCCGGGGGATTCGGTCAACATCCTCACTTCGCACCACGGGTTCAGCATTTACGGGGGAGAGGCGTACGCCGAGATGGTCAGGACCATCAGGGACGAGGTGGAAAGACGGTGCCGGACCGGCAATATTTACCTCCGGGCCGGCGTGGGTCTGCGCTTTCGTGAGACTGAGGAATACATCCAGAAGTTCGAGCTTGACAAGTATTTTAACGGGAAAGCTTCCGGCATAGCGCCGGTTGACAGGGGCGTACCCATTGAAACCGAGCTGGGGACCTTGTACGGCATCGCCCAGGCTTACTCCGCCAAGTGGATCATTCACGCCCACAACAATGACGTGCGGGAGCTTCATTACCACCGGCAGTTGGGAAGACTGTTCAAGCCTTTTGCCATGTCCTACGCCACTATCGAGACGCGTTCCTCCTTCCACCAGAGCATGGGGCCCCGGGCCGCAAATCTGATTGCCCGCGCCATATACGAATCCCCCTTTGTGCAGGAGAAGTTCGTCTGCGCCGTGATGCTCCAGGTTGGACCGGCAGGGATAATGGGTGTTGATGCGGATAACGACCTGGTGGAACAGGATAAACTTTTCAGCCGTCTGAACCTTTCCTGGTACGGCAAGATAATTACCCTCCTCGGCCGCATTGAGGATGTCATCTTGATCATCGATTATCCCGGGCCGATTCCGTACACGACTGCCGGCGGCATACTCTTCGGCAATTTCTTAAACGCCAACGTGGACGAATTTGATCTGGACATTCCCTTCACTCCCTTTACCCGTTACACCGACATGTTGTACCCGGGGCCCACTCCCTTGCGCCAGGGTGTTTTGCCCCCGCCCAACCCCGCCATAAAGGCTTTGATCATTAACTATTGCTCAAAGGGGTATCCGGGGACTTTCTTTGCGCAGCAGCTGCCCACCCTGGTGGTGGGTCCACAGGCCGACGTGTTCAGGGGCTGCGAGCAGAACACCCTGTTTATGGATTTTGCCGTTGAGGTAGAAAACCTGCGCAAAGCGGTGGAATTCGCGCGAAAATTCGCCAAGACGGACAATATATTGGTGTTTGACGGGGCCGTGGGCGGGTTTAACGTCAGTGAAGCACTGGCCGGTTATATGCATAAACTGGCCCCGATAATAGCGGAGGAGGTGGACGGGAGATTAATGCCGAGGTGGCTGAGGCAGCGCGGGATAATGAATGATTAAATTAATTATTGAGAGATTAATGGGGGCAGATAAACTTGAAAAACAAGTGGTTAAAGCAAGTAGTGGGCTTATTGGTGCTTATGGTTTTTGTTCTTACTTTTCTTTAACCGGTTGCAGACAGAATGCCCAAGATAAGCAGCAGAGCTAGGGAACCGGCAATCAAACTCCCGCTGGACAACTAAGCTGAAATGTTCCTAATTGTAAAAGCGAGTTCGACTTTAAATTGTTGAATGCAAATTCGAAAGATGACAAACAGCTTTGAAAAGAAATCAGGCCAGGTGGTTTTGGCATGGGTTACGAGAATATCATTGTGGTCAAAGGTCCTTCGGCGGTGATCTCTTTGAACCGTCCCCGGCAGATGAACGCGCTGGACAAAAAGACGCTGCAAGAGTTGAAGGCTGCTGTTGAAGAACTGGAACAGGACAGGAGCGTGGTCGCCGTTCTTCTCACCGCCGAAGGCGACCGCGCCTTTTGCGCCGGGGCGGATTTGAAAGAGAGAAGTTCACTTTCTGTGCCGGAAACAAAAGAGGTTAGAAGGCTTTTGGTTGACTGTTTCTCCAAAATATCCAGGTTCACCAAGCCGGCGGTGGCGGCGGTCAATGGCCCGGCCCTGGGGGGCGGTTTTGAACTGGCCATGTGCTGCGATTTCATTATCGCTTCGGAGAATGCCGTTTTCGGACTGCCTGAAGTCGGGCTGGCGATTATTCCCGGCGGTGGGGGGACCGTTAACCTGCCCCGGATGGTCGGCATCAACAAGGCCAAAGAGCTTATCTTTACCGGCAGGCGCATAGACGCGCGGGAGGCTTACGAAATTGGGCTCGTCAGCCGCATTTTCCCGGCGGAGGGGTTTTATGAAAAATCGCTGGAGTTCATGGAGGAGATAGCCAAAAACGGCCCGGTCGCTTTGCAGCAGGCCAAAAAATCGGTAAACCTGGGGTCGGCGTTGGATATCAATACGGCATTTGAACTCGAGGCCGAATGCTACAATACGTGCCTGAACACAGAGGACCGCAAAGAGGGCTTGAAAGCGTTTATGGAAAAGCGCAGGCCTGTTTATATGGGATATTGATGGGAGTGAGAGGGAATGGGCGCTTTAAATATACCCCAAAAAGTCGTCTTGGGAGATATCACGGTTCGCGACGGTTTTCAACATGAAGAAAAAACTATTCCCACGAACGCCAAGTTATGGTGCCTGGAAGAATTAATACTGGCTGGTTTTAAGCGCCTTGAAGTGACCAACCTTGGGAACCCGAAAGGCATGCCGCAGTTTGCCGATGCCGACGAACTGTTCAGGCTGGTGCGGACCAGCGAGCGGGTAAAAGAATTACTGCCGGAAGTCGAACTCACTGCGGTCACTATAAGGGAAAAAGCGGTGGAGAGGGCTGTCGAACTGAAGAAAAGGGGCTATGGCCCGGACCGTATCTTGCAAATGGTTTCCACCTCGCGGTCCCACATGATCAAGAACTCGGGGCTTGATCATAAAGAATACTGGAAAATGACAGAAGAATGCATCAAAAAGGCGCATGACGCGGGGATAAAGATAAATGGCACCATCAGCACGATCTGGGGCTGCCCGATAGAAGGGCCGACGGAGTTAGATAAAGCCATCGAGTTTACCAGGCGTTACCTTGAACTGGGGGCGGACGATATTGAACACGCCGACCATGACGGTTCAGCCACACCGGACAGGGTATATGAATATTTTAGCAGGGTGCTGGATGCTGTTCCCGATCCTAAACTTCATATAGCTCATTTTCATGTCACCAGGGGCTGGGGATTGGCCAACGTATTGGCCGCGCTGCAGGCCGGCATAACTCATTTTGAAAGCACGCTGGGCGGGATAGGCGGGCAGCCTGCCAATTTCGTTGACGGCTGCCCGGTGGCCGGAACGGGCGAGTATTACTACCAGGATCCCAATATTGTCGGCCTGGTGTCGACGGAAGACATGGTGGTAATGATGGACGAGATGAATATTGAAACGGGGCTTGATGTGGACAGGGTCCTGAAAATAGGACGGATGGTGGAAAAAATTGTGGGGCGGCCCTTGAGAAGCGAATGCATCCGTACGGGGAGAATCACCAGGAAGGCAACCGGCGGGAACCAGAAACAATTATAGGAGGAGACGGCTTCGTGTCTACGAAAAAGTACCGGGTTGTAGTGGAAGAGCGCTTTTGCAAAGGGTGCGGGATATGCGTCAAGTTTTGTCCTGCCGGCATCCTGGAGTTGACGGCAACCGGACAGCTCAAAGTTGTGAATGAGGACAGGTGCTTGGGTTGTAAGACCTGTGAGATAAGATGCCCGGATTTTGCAGTAATTGTGGAGGCGATGGACTGATGAACAAGGGAAAACAAGTCCGGTTCATGCAGGGAAACGAGGCTGTGGTCGAAGCGGGCATAACTGCCGGGGTCCGTTTCTTTGCCGGTTATCCCATTACGCCGGCAAGCGAAATCGCCGAGTTGATGTCCATCAGGATGCCCCAGGTGGGCGGCACGTATGTGCAGATGGAAGACGAACTAGCCAGCATGGCCGCCGTTATAGGAGCTTCGATGGGAAGCGTTAAGGCCATGACCGCGACGAGCGGTCCCGGGTTTTCATTGATGCAGGAAAACCTGGGTTACGCTTCCATGGTGGAGATACCTTGTGTCATTGTGAACGTGATGAGGGTGGGGCCGGCTTCCGGCATGCCGACTCATCCCTCGCAGGGCGATGTCATGCAGTCCAGGTGGGGTACTCACGGGGACCACCCGGTCGTGGTTTTGAGTCCGTCAAACGTGAAAGAGGCTTTTGATCTGACTATTGAAGCGGTCAACATTTCAGAAATGGTGAGGGTGCCCGTCGTCCTACTCTCGGACGCCATTGTCGGTCACATCCGGGAGAGGGTCGAACTGCCCGATCCCGCTTCGGTTAAGCTGATCGAAAGAAAAAGAACCAGCCTTCCTCCTAGTGAATACAAGCCTTTTGCGGCCGGGGATGACTGTGCGCCGGAATTTGCGGACAGGGGCAACGGTTACAGGTACCACATGTGCAGCAATGTTCACAACGAGTGGGGTTTCCCGGCGGATTCCGGCCATGAAATCGCCGACAGGCTGATGCGGAGGCTGCATAAAAAGATTGAGGTGTTCCAGGACAGGGTGACCTACTATAAAACATTTGAGGTTGAGGACGCCGAGTATATGGTAGTGGCCTATGGCTGCGTGGCCCGCTCGGCCAAGGATGCCGTAAAAGCGCTTCGTTCGGAAGGCATTAAAGCGGGGCTTTTACAGCTGCAAACAATCTGGCCGTTTCCCGCCGGCATTGTCCGGAAGTTCTGTGCTGGCGCCAAAAAAATCATTGTTCCCGAAATGAACATGGGCCAATTGATCAACGAGGTCCGCCTTGCTTCAGGCCGGGACGCAGCGGGTGTCAACAGGGCGGACGGCATTGCCGTTTCACCCAAGCAAATCATTGAAAAAGTGAAGGCGGTGAAATGAATTGGCTACGGTACGAGATTATTTGCGGCCTGGGATGCTGCCGCACATCTGGTGCCCGGGATGCGGCGACGGCACGGTAGTTGGGGCTTTGATCCGCGCAATCGACAAATTGAAGATCGACCGGGATCTGGTAACGGTTATCACCGGTATCGGATGTTCTTCGCGGGTTAACAACATTATGGATTTCAATTCGTTTCAGACGACGCACGGCCGGGCTGTCGGTTTTGCCACCGGCTTCAAGATAGCCAGGCCGGAAATGAAGGTTATCGTGGTGGCCGGCGACGGGGACGGGGCTGGAATAGGCGGGAACCATTTGATTCATGCAGCCAGAAGAAACATTGATATAAAGGTTATATTGATCAACAACCAGATTTTCGGGATGACCGGCGGGCAGTTTTCGCCGTTGACTCCTTACGGCGCCATTGCTTCCACCGCGCAGTATGAAAACGTGGAATATCCTTTTGATGTCTGTAAGTTGATGGAGGCTGCTGGCGCTACATATGTCGCCAGGGGAACGGTGTACCACCTTAGCCTCACCGAAAAATTGATCGCCCGCGCCCTGGAGCATAAAGGATTCAGTTATGTGGAAGTGATAACGCAATGCCCTACGGGATATGGGAAACGCAACAAGATGGTCGATCCCTACCAGCTGCTGATGTGGCAAAAAGAACACGCCGTCCCCGTGGAACAGGCCGCAAAACTCAGCACAAAAGAAATGAAGGATAAATTTGTTATTGGAGAAATACTGGTCCGCCATGATAGGATGGAATTCGTGGAGGCTAACGAGCAGTTGAAAGAAAAAGCAAGGCGCTGGCTAAAAGGTGGTGGCGGCAAATGAGAAAAGAGATAGTCTTAAGCGGGTACGGCGGGCAGGGGTTGATCCTGGCCGGCGTTCTCCTGGGCGAGGCGGTGGCTATCCACGAGGGCATGAACGTTACGCAAAACCAGTCATACGGCGTACAGGCCAGGGGCGGGGAATGCAAGTCGGAAGTAATCATCAGCGATGAGGAAATAAACTATGCGGAAATCGAACACCCGGATATACTGCTGGCCATGTCGCAGAGCGCTTTAAACGAATACGGGCCTGAAGTTAAAGACGGCGCGCTGGTCATCGTCGATTCCAGCTTTGTAAAAGACATCTCAATGATTAACAATACCGGCAATATTTACATGGTCCCGATAACCGAAATAGCATGCGCGAAAACCAATAAAGCCATTCTGGCCAACGTGGTGGCGCTGGGGGTTTTGTCGTCCTTGAGCGGAATTGTGAGCGAGGAGAGCCTGGAGAAAGTGATACTAAAACGGGCGCCCGCCGGGACGGAAGAAATCAATTTGCGGGCCTTGGCCGGGGGCATCTACGAGGCGAAACAGGTTAAAAAGTGTCCGTGAATATAATTTTTTCAAGAAACTATCTAAAGTAAAAGAACCGGCAAATCAATAACAATCAATTTGGGGAGAGGGGGATTTAAATGGACTATTGAATTAGACTTTTTCAGGCAAAATCTGATATCAAGACTATATTATTATGTTAAATTATTAGGGAGGAATGATGAAATGCACAAAAATCGAATTCTGGTATGCTTTATTTTTGCGGTTATGGTCTTGGTTTTGGCAGCCGGATGTTCTAAGGGCAGTGCGGAAAAAGAGGCCCCTAAAGCAGAAACGCAAAAAACCCTGTCCATTGCTACTGGCGGCTCAGGTGGAACATATTTTGTAATCGGCAGCGGGATCGCCAAACTGGTGGAACAATACCTTCCGGGGTATAAACTGGTTGTTCAGTCCACGGCCGCCTCAACAGAGAATACAAGATTGGTCGGGACCCGGAAGGTGGATTTTGCTATCACAATGCCTGATAGTGCGTTTTTTGGTATGAAAGGCGAACGAGAGTTTCAGGGAAATGAGAAATATGAGAAACTCCGGGCAGTTGTTTCCGGCCATACCTCCGTGCTCCAGGGACTTGTTCTTGAAAAATCGCCGATCAAATCAATGGCAGATCTGAAGGGTAAAAAGGTAGCCTTAAGCGCACCAAGTAGCCCCTCCATGTATGTAGCCATGGCGGCATTAGAAGCTTATGGATTAAAGGAAGGGGATTATAAACCTGTTTTTCTTAGTTACGCTGAAATGGCTGAAGCCGTGAAAAATGGTTCAATAGACTGCGGTTTTGTGTTTGCAGGAGTTCCCACTTCTTCGGTAATGGATCTGACTACTACGACAAATATTCGGATTTTGGGTATGGAGGAAAATAAGGCGGATGAAATTCTAAAGAAATATCCATATTTTTCCAAGGGTAAAATACCAGCAAACACCTACAAAGGACAAACCAATGACCTTTGGGTGTTGACAGCGCCGGCAATTTTGATTACGCATGCTGAAGTGAGTGAAGAAGTAGTGTATAACATAACCAAGGTTATTCTTGAGCATACAAAAGAGATGGGCGAAATCCATCCAGCAGGTCTGGAATGGAACCTTGAGGATGCAAATCAGGGAGTCGCCATCGAATTGCATCCAGGGGCGTCAAAATATCTCAAAGAAAAAGGCGTGATCAAATAGATTAAGCGATGGAATAAAAGAATATAAAATGCCTAAGCTGGCGGCAAAAGATTTTGTTGCCAGCTTAGGACATAAACTCAAGGGGAAAATTTATGAGTCTTAATAGAGCTCATATCGTTTTGGTGCTGTTGCCGGTGCTTTTGTTTATTTTAGCAGGAGCAGCTTGGCCTGTGCAGGTGCTAATCCTTCAGAGTGGAGAAAAAGAACTTGCACTGATAAACGTAAAAAAAGCAGAAGATATTTCTTTTGAATATATGCATTCGATTTATCATGTCTGGCAGAAAGAATCATATGCAGTGAAAGGAAATTTTCTGGTACTGAGGGAGCTGTTTTTTGAGGACATACAGGCGGCGTGGTATTACGATTCTTATTCACGTTACCCGCTGGAAAGGATTCCAGACGGGTATGTCATTAGAGGGATTAATGAACACTTTGATGCTGTGCGTTTTGCCCTAGGGCACGGCACACAGTACAAGTTGTTACTCGGCAACAGCCGGGAATTGGATATAAATTCGCTGTGCCCAGAGACGGCATTTCTGGTTTTGAAAACAAAGGTTATGCCGAATGTGGCGTTTACTTTTTCAAGGAGGAACTGGCATGAACAATAACAGGAGTAATGGGTTGGCCTGGGTAGCAGGGATGATCACGCTGTTTGCGGTTCTGTTTTCCATGTTCCATTTATATACTTCCGGTATAAGAGAATTCCCGGCTATGCAACAGCGACTGGTGCATTTAACCTTGGGCTTAATGATCGTGTTTTTGGTTTGTCCTTTCGGTAAACGCAAAGGAGAAGGATTGCCCGGAATAACAGATATTGGGATAACGTTGATTAGTATGGTAGTTGGGGGTTATTTATTGATTAATTCCGAAGCAATAGCTTACCGCTTGGGTAATACCAACAGACTTGATATAGTTGCGGGAGGCTTACTTATTATTCTGGTTTTGGAGGGTGCGAGACGCGTAATGGGCTGGCCATTGCCATTGATGGCAATTACCGCTATTTTCTATGCCCTTTTCGGTGATCGTTTTCCAGTAGTTATCGCCCACGGAGGATTCGATGCTACCAGGATTATTAGTCATTTTACTTTAACAACGGAAGGAATTTTTGGGATTCCTTTGGGAGCGTCGGCTACAGTGGTTGTTACATTCATCATTTTTACTTCCTTTCTAAATGGGATGGGAACAGGCCAGTATTTTATAGATGCAGTTATGAGCAGGTTTGGCAAAACGCGTGGCGGGGCGGCAAAGGCGGCAGTTGTTGGCAGCGCCCTGATGGGAACGCTTACTGGCAGTGTGATTGCAAACGTAATGGGGAGCGGAACTTTTACAATACCTTTAATGAAAGAAAATGGGTACAGCCATAAAACGGCAGCCGCCGTGGAGGCAGTAAGTTCGACCGGTGGTCAGATCATGCCACCAGTTATGGGCGCAGCAGCCTATATTATTGCTGAGTTTTTACGAATTCCTTTCGTAATGGTCATGAAAGCTGCGTTAATCCCAGCCTTTCTTTATTATTTAGCCGAGTTCATCTTTGTTGATCTTGAAGCGGTAAAATTGAGACTAACCGGTTTTTCTGAAGAGAGGGTGGCGGCATACCGCGAAAAAGCAAAAGGTAAAGGATATTTGATTTTGCCCATTTTAATGCTGATCCTATTGATGGTAGCTCTAGAGTGGTCACCCACAAAAGCAGCCTTCTATTCAATAGTACTAGCTTTTATCATCGGTTTAATACAACCTGAAAATAGGTTGAATATTAAGAGACTCATTGAAATACTAAAGTCAGCTGCTATAAATACTATAGAGGTAATAATGGCTACGGCATGCGCTGGGATAATCATCGGCTCATTGTCTCTCACGGGACTTGGCATACAACTCTCTACTTTATTGATCAACCTGGCCGGAGGGAATTTGATTCTACTGCTTGTGCTGACGATGGTAGTTTCGCTTATTCTTGGAATGGGATTGACTACTACCGCTTGTTATGTTATCTTGGCTGTGCTTGTTGCGCCTTCACTGATAAAAATGGGTATACAACCCTTAGCCTCCCACTTTTTTGTATTCTTTTTTGGCATGTATTCGTTTATTACCCCGCCAGTGGCCTTGGGAGCTTATGCAGCAGCCAGCTTAGCAGGTGCTGAGCCATTCGCCACTGGTTACGCAGCATGGAGGATAGCTTTACCGGCCTTCATCGTCCCCTATATTTTTGTATATTCACCAGCACTGTTGGGTTTTGGTACGGCTATGGAAGTAATATTCGCGGTGGTTACTGCTTGTGCCGGGGTGTTATTTATGACTGTGTCGACTGTAGGTTATTTTTTAAAGAGCTTAGCCGGATGGCAGAGGTTTATTATGCTCGCCGCAGGGATAATGCTTATAATTCCAGGGCATTTTACTGATGTTCCCGGTATTATAATGGGATTGGTTGTTATTACAACCATAATATGGTCAAAGCGTAATGATATTAACACTAGAAATGAAAGGTAGGAGAGAAGCTTTTGCCTACACAACTTGCCAACGTTCCGGAGACATTGCTGAAAGATGTAAGGGAAATGGTTGTATGGGCGGAAATTACTGTGACTGAATCAGGAGTCCTATGCGGAGTCAATGAACTGGAAAAAAAGGCCCGGGAACTTGGTATGGAAGTTAACCTTCACGCTGTAGAAGGCGAAAAAATCTTTCCGGGTCAAAAGATAGCCACCTTGACCGGCGACCCGGTTCAGATTATTAAGGGTGAAGATTGCTTGCTGAGTTTGATTTCAAAAGCATCAGGGATTGCAACTATGGGCAATATTGCGGTTGCAATGGCTGGACGTGTTAAGATTGTCAGCGGCGCATGGAAAAAAATACCTCTTAAAACAAAAGAAATGGTTCGGTCAGCGTTGATAATAGGAGGAGTAGGAATACGACTTTTGGAAGAACCTTTCCTTTATCTTGACAAAAACTATCTTCGCATTTTTGGCTCCCTGGAAGCCCTTCTCCGGGCAGCCCAAACGCTTGCCGACCGCAGGTACCCGGTGGCGGTTCAGATCCGCGGCGAGACTGGCTCCATAGGAGATGAAGCGGTAGAAGCGGTATTGCATGGGGCCGGCGTTATAATGGTTGATACCGGGAAAATAGCGGATTTGCGGGCCTGTTCAGAAGCATTGTTCAGGAAAGGGCTCAGGGGCGGAATAAAGCTTGCTTTTGCCGGTGGGGTGCGGATAGCCGATCTTCCCGGCCTGCAGCAGGAGGACGTGGACATTGTAGACATAGGCAGGGAGCTTCTCGATGCTCCGCTGTTGGATTTCCGTTATGACGTGATAAAGGAGAGACAGCCGTGGAACTAAATTTGCTGGAAAAAACGGAGATTCATATCCGGCCGGTAAAACTGGATGACGCCAACCTGGGCGAGATATCCCGGACGGCGGCAAGGGTTTTGGGCCTTCCCGCCGACAGGGTGCAGGTAATCGACGTAAGAGAGGACAGTATTGCCTTGGATGTCTTAAAACGGCACATCAAAGCCGAACAGGTCTTTGGCAAGGGAAAAGAATTGCTCGGAGAGCTGGCCAAGATCAGGGGACTGACCGTGTTCCCGGAGACAAGCATAAATTCATCCGGAATTCTCGGTTATCTTGAATTGGCCGCAGAAAGGGCCAAGGAGGCTATCAAGGCCGCTGAAACAATAAGCCGGGAAATAAGGGACCGGATTGCCAAGCGGGCCATCGTTTTCCCCAGCGGTTTTGAGGTCCGGGACGGCCTGATTGAAGATACCAACACGCCTTACCTGGTGGAACAACTTCAAAGCGAGGGTTTTAAGGCTGTGCGGGGCAAAGTTTTGCCCGATGACCTTGTGATTGCGGCTGCAAGGCTCAACCGGGCGGTTGACGAAGGCTATGGATTAATTATCACCACGGGAGGAGTGGGGGCCGAAGACAAGGATTTCAATATTGAAGCGTTGAGCAAAGTGGCCGACGATGTTTGGACACCTTATATCATCAAGTTTAACCGGGGCGAAGGCCGGCATGTTAAGGACGGGGTTCGTATCGGCGTCGGCCAGGCCGGTTTGACGACCATTGTCAACCTGCCCGGCCCCCATGAGGAAGTGCGGGCTTCCTTCCCGGTAGTGCGTTCATTTATCCGGGCAGAGATCACCGCGGAGAAAATGGCCGAAAAACTGGCGGAAGTCCTGCGGAAACGCTGGGAGGAGAAATTCGACCTATATATCAATAAAAAACATATAAACGATACGTGGCACCTTGGGCGCTTTACAGGATGTTCCTGAGAGTAAAGGCCTCTTTTTGCGGGATGTGCTTGAGAAAGTAACCCAGGCTGTACAGTTCCGCCATCGATTCGGTCTTATCCTCGTGTGCGAGATAGCTCTTCAGCTTATTTATGCTTTCTTCTATACGGTCAATTTCTTCGTGGTGCACGAGCATGGGCCAGTACCTGTTTATTTTTTGCCATTTTTGCCTTGCCTCGTCCAATGTTTTTTGCGCATCGTCCCAGCCGCCGTTTTCCACCGCTTGCCGCATTTTCCCGACGGATTCTAAAAGATCGCGGGAGTCCCGGTCCAGGAGAAGGTAGTTGCCCCAACCGAGCAAAATAATTGAGAGAGCAAGGAAGAAAAGGGCCAGGGGAACAAGGTGGTCTCTTTTCATTTCTTTACGGCTTCCTCCTTTAGCTGCCAGGAAATAACACCCTGTGGGTCAATGCTGGCAAAAAAAAGGCCATTTAGGCTCTGCACACCCTGTTTTTGCAGAGCGGAACCCAGCTGTTTTAGCGTTATGCCGCTTCTTTTAAGATTTTCATTGATTATTTTGCCGTCAATTACCAGCGTCAGCGGAAGCCCTGGATCAGGGGCGTTTATGCCGAGGTCTTTTGTGGTGACAGGGCGCGCGTCCCCCTTCGGGATTACGCTCAGTTCGCCGTTGGTTTCCATGATGGCGTAGTCAACCTCGGAGATATTGGGAAAATTTTTTACGCGGAGCTGTTCGAGGAGGTCATTGATGTTCATGCGCAGGCGCCTGAGCTCATTTTCGTTGATGGTTCCCTTTTCGACAAGGATGCTTGGCCTTCCGCAGACCAGGGAGCGAGCCCTTTCACTCTTCAGGGTTACATAAGCGATGGTGATCTGGGTCAAAGCGAGAATCACTATGGGAATGATGCCGCTTAGAAGGGGAACCTCCGGGTCGGCCATAGCCACGGCAGCCAGCTCGGAAATGATGATCGCCACCACCAGTTCAAAGGGTTGGAGCTGCCCTATCTGCGGTTTTCCCATTATGCGCATCACCAGGACCACCAAAAAGTACAGGATGATAGTGCGTATTGCAAGTATCAGCATTGTTCCTCCAAAGCATTCGCGGTAATAGTCTCAAGAGTGTTGCCATGTGTATATGTTTATTTTATGCAAAATCGAGGATTGGCTATTCTAAAAAAGCAGGTAGACTTAAACGCGTCTTCACGGGGTATACTGTAAAATAATGCCAGCAAAAGAAGGACGTTCAAAACCTCCCGGGAGGCTGATTCTCATGTCATTTCATGAAGAGTTGGAGATGATTTTTGAACAACTTGGGGTTGTTTTCCGCACTGAGACGGTGATTGGCAAACCTGTTGTTATTGGGGAGATAAAACTGATCCCCCTGGTTGAGGTTGGCCTGGGACTGGCGTCGGGAGGAAAAAACGGCGGCAAGGACCCGGCGTTTGGCCTGGTGGGGTTCGGCGCAAATTTACGGCCCACGGGTATCCTGGTGATCAGGGATGATGAAGTTTCGGTAATATCACTATATAAAAACAGGGCGGAGGAAAAGGAAGAAGGAAGAGAGGTTGACTAGTGCGCGTTAAAACTTTTTGTGTTATAATAGCATCGATCGGTGCAGCGTGGGCGTGTAGCTCAGTCGGGAGAGCGTCTGGCTCGCATTCAGAAGGTCGAGGGTTCGAGTCCCTTCACGTCCACCAGAAAGAAATAATAAAAGAGAAAGAAGAATTAAAGGAAAACACATTAAAAACGTGCTTTTACGCCGGCAAGGGTGGCAAATAACGAGAGGCCACCTGTTTATGTTTATCCTCAAACCCAAATAAAAATTATTGCCAAAGGAGGAAGGCGAAAATGGCGAAGGTAACCATTCAGAAACTCCAGGAAATGAAGGAGAAGGGTGAAAAGATCAGCATGATTACCGCCTATGACTACCCGACCGCATATTTTGCGGACAAGGCGGGAATGGATGTCATACTGGTCGGAGACTCCCTTGCCATGACGGTTCTGGGATTAGACTCTACGGTACCTATCACCATGGAGCAGATGATCCACCATATCAGGCCGGTGGTAAAGGGAGCCTCAAATCCCATGGTGGTTGGAGACATGCCCTTTGGTTCTTACAACCAGTCGAAAGAACAGGCCGTCATGAATGCCACCCGTTTGATGAAGGAAGGCGGCTGCGATGCGGTAAAGCTTGAAGGCGGAAAGGAAATGGGCGATATTGCGGAGGCCATTGTCAATGCCGGGATCCCCGTAATGGGGCACATCGGGCTCACTCCCCAGACTGTTTCCAAGCTGGGAGGGTTTAAGGTGCAAGGCAAGGACATGGAATCCATCCGCGAGCTGCTGAATGCCGCCTTTGCGTTCCAGGATGGGGGGGCCTATTCCCTGGTAATTGAGTGCGTGCCTGAAGAGGTTGGAAGAATCATCACCCAGAAGCTGAAGATCCCGACAATCGGGATAGGCGCGGGACGATACTGCGACGGGCAGGTTCTCGTCTATCACGACATGGTGGGCCTGTTTGAAAGATTCACGCCGAAGTTTGTGAAGAGATATGCCAACTTGGGAGAAGAAGTGGTCAAGGCCATGCGGCAATACAAACAGGAGGTAAAGGAAGGAATTTTTCCCTCCGACGAGCATGTTTTTGGCGGGGTAAAAGAAGAAGACCTTAAAATACTGTATTAGCGGAAATGGTTAAAAGCCTGTCCCTGCAGGTCGCTGGGGACAGGCTTTTCTGTGATTTTTAGGCTCCGAACACATTTTAGGCTCCGAACCACTTGACTTGAGGAACCGCCGCGGGTTAAAATAATACCAATCCAGCGGTTATCAACAAATATGAGTACAGCAGTAATGATTTTGTAGCACGGGTGTAATTATTTGGAAAGCATAAAATTAAAAACGGCAGGAAGGATAGAACGGTAGGAATAAGGGTTTTGTGCTGAGCACAATCCTTTTAAAACTCCTATTAGGGGTTTTTTTTGTTGCAACCCGAGTTTGGCGACAAATATTTCCATGCCAATGGTGACAAGGGTTCCTGGTTTAGAAAGAGCGATTTTCGCTACTACATGTTAGAATTTGACAGTAACGGTTGGAGGAATTTCTTCGACACAAGATAACCGCAACCCAATGTTTCCAATGTTTCACGTTGATTTTCGGTAACCTCAGTGAGGCTCTCTGAGTATTTATCGTCCCCCTTCAATCCAATACGGTTCAATAGGCATTTCCCCATCTGCTCCAGCACCTGCACAGCACTTCTGGTGTCACTACTGTCATCTAATTTTTCGTCAAGGGTGTTAAGCAGCAGGTAACCAAGGACGCAGATAGCTACATGGGCTTTGACCCGCTTCTCCCGGGTTACAAAGACAGGTCGTAATTTGAGATAGTGCTTGATTTCTCGAAAAGCTTCCTCGATTTTATTTTTACGCCGGTAGTAGCTGATTACTTCCACAGGACTGAGTTTTTCTGCCGGCTGATTGGTGACGAAGC
>JANLFJ010000009.1:0-69624 GCA_024655825.1 Peptococcaceae bacterium
CCTTTTTGGTATTATCTGGGTCTGTTTTAAAAATATTTTTTGATTATGCTTTGGTGTTATTTTCCATCAACTGCATAACTCCTGTGTTAATAAATCCTGCATATCAAGGAAAAGGCATTGGAAAAGAGTTAGTTAGATTGTTATCCCAAAAATACAAGGAGTATTTAAGGATTGTGCTTATAGCTTATGAAAAAGAAACGGAATTCTATAGACGCTGTGGATTTGAAGTTGGAGTGGAAAAGGTACCTATGTTTATTACTTCTTTGTGGACATAATTAATATAAGAAGTAGGGTTTTGATATCACAGAATGGTATCAGAAAGTTTTATTTAGGGGCTGACGTCCTGTCAGCCTCTAGTCTTCGAAGGCGCGCGACTATTACATAACACCACATTCACGCTATCGGGCTTCGGCCTGCGAGGGTAAGGTCATAACGGAGAAGGGCTTTGCCTCAGCCACATCGTCTCAGTAAGTCCAGGTATGACTAGACTTCGGCGACGTCGTGAATGCGCCCCGATAATCGGACATCGCTCGCTGCGCTCGCTCGTCCGATTATCGGGGCGCGGGCTTCGCCTGCTGATAGGCTCGCTCGCGCAAAGCGCTCGCGACATCGCCTATCAGCAGGTTTACGGACACCCCTTCGCCAAGTGCAAGCACTAGGGCTCAGGGCGTCGTAAACCCGCGCCCCGTTAAGCGCAATGTTCTTTAATAGTAAAAGAAAAGACCCAATATTGGGTCAGATTTTGCTCCAGAATTCATTTTCAGATATTTTAAGTTGCTTATCTAGAATTCTTTTCCATAGGTTTCTGGGGATTTCTTTAGCAATAGCATGACTGATTTTTATTCTGAGAACGGAGCCATCGGCTAAAACCTTTTCATAGTACCAATGATCTGTATTTCTTATAAGAACCCAACCGTTTTTATCACAGTATCTTTTTAGGTCTCCAAATTTAGGTGGCATTGTCCAGCTCTAGTAATTGACGAATTTCTTCATCAGTTTCACATAGTAGGACACGTAAGACATAAGGGAAATGAGATTTACGGTTGGGTGCGTTCAAGAATAATTGTGATCTCTGTATATAATCTGAGGCATAGATTTTCAGATCATCAACTAGACCACTGATAGCTTCATCTAAATTTGAACCATTTGAATAAAGCTCTAGGTCATCCAAAGCAAGTGTTATAGATGAATCATCTTCTTTAATAATCTCAGGCTTCAAGCTAAAATTAGACAATAACATTTTCTGTTGGTCAACTCGAAGAACCATTACTTCTTCTGACTTTTTTCGTTTAATTATAGCTGGTTTATACATATTGAAAACCTGATCATACAAAGAAGAGAACTCTTTGCGGGCATCGGTTAGGTTTAATTCATATAACATAGTCATACACCTCCTCACCTCCTATACTACAACAATATGCACAATCTGTACAGATAGAACATTTATAGTATGGGTTGAAGGGGATAAATTATAATGATACCAGAAAACGAGACAGACAAGATGGGTCAAATAAGTTAGAATAGAACTATGGACAAGAGAAGGAATTTTACACCGGAACAAAAAGCAAAAATCGTGATTGAAGTCTTGCGGGAAGAAAAAACACTGAATGAGATTGCTGCAGAGCATGAAGATTGTTGTTGGCACAGTTATAAGGAATCTAGAAATCATAGGAGGTACAAAATGAGAGAACTTAAAGCAAAAATGTTTAACAAAAAAGCATCAGACCCGAAAAATAAACCTGCTCATATTATAGAAGCCATAGGATTGAAATATGCGGATATTATCGCTGATATAGGTGCAGGTGGAGGTTATTTTTCACTAAGATTTGCTGAAATAGTGGGCGAAAAAGGTAAAGTTTACGCTGTTGATACAAATAAAGAGTTTTTGGAATTCATCAAAAACAGTGCTAAGAAAAAAGGGCTAAAAAACATAATTACACTCCTTATAACTGAAGATAAAATGGATTTACCTGAAGAAAGCTTAGATTTCATATTTATGCGTAATGTCACCCACCATATACCAAATCGTGTGAAGTATTTTAAGAATCTAAGAATGTTTTTGAAATCTAATGGCAGGATAATCATAATAGAGTACAAAAAAGGCAAACCTTTCACTTTTCGCGGGATGTTTGGGCACTATGTTCCCAAGGATACTATCGTACGAGAAATGGGAGAGGCGGGATATGTATTGGAAAAAGAATTTGATTTTTTACCAGAGCAAAATTTTACAGTTTACTTAAACACACCCCTTCGCCAAGCGTAAGCATGAACCGTTATCCGAAATGGCTTTACTCGATCGAACAGTGAATGCTTTTGATATCTGAATCATTGAAAGCTGCATATCCTGGAGGGTTAATTGGAGCTATTCATTTTAAGAATGCGAGCAACTCTGATTTTAGTCCAAGGCTAGAAAAAGAGAAGGAAGAACTTGAAAATGCTTTAAGAACTAAATCGATATGTTAAAGTTGTTTCACCGGATGCAATATTAGAAACACAGGAAATATATAAAATCTAAACCAGTTTTATTTAGCTGCTGCGAGGAGTGAGATTATTGAAATACGTGGTAATTGTGCCTGACGGGATGGCTGATTATCCTGTCCTCGAATTGGGGGGGCGCACTCCCCTGGAAGCCGCAAATACGCCGGCCTTTGACCGCCTGGCAGAGGCCGGGGAAGTCGGCATGGTCAAGACAATCCCCGAGGGGATGGCGCCGGGAAGCGACACGGCCAACCTGGCGGTAATGGGCTATGATCCCCGGGTGTATTATTTCGGCCGTTCTCCTTTTGAAGCGATCAGCATGGGCTTGAACCTTGCGGATACCGATGCGGTTTTCCGCTGCAACGTGGTGACGCTCTCAGAAGACGAGCCGTACGGCGAAAAGACCATGCTGGACCACAGTTCCGACGAGATTTCCACGGAGGAAGCAAGGGAACTGCTCGAAACCGTCAATCAACACCTGCGGACCGAAGAAATGACTTTTTACCCCGGGGTGAGCTACCGGCACATCCTCGTCTGGAACAATGCCCCGTTTGATTTCCGGTTTACCCCTCCCCATGACATCATCGGCCGAAAGATAAAGGAATACCTGCCTGCCGGCCCTTATGGCAGTCTTTTCCTCGGCATGATGGAAAAAAGCAGCAAGTTTTTAAAAGACCATCCCGTCAATATCAGGCGGAAGGAGCGCGGGTTAAAACCCGCCAACTCCATCTGGATCTGGGGCGAAGGCAAAAAACCGCGGCTGCCGAATTTTTTTGAGAAATACGGGTTAAACGGTTCGGTTATCTCTGCGGTTGACCTCATCAAGGGGATCGGGATTTGCGCTGGCCTGGAGCCGATAGAGGTGGAAGGGGCTACGGGCAACTTCCATACCAACTACGAGGGCAAAGCCCGGGCGGCCCTCGACGCGCTGCAAAACGGCCGGGACCTGGTTTACATCCATATTGAGGCGCCCGACGAGTGCGGGCACCGCTATGAAATCGAAAACAAGGTCAAATCCATTGAGGCGATCGACGCCAGGATCGTCAAGCCCATTACCGCTGAACTCGAAGCAGGGGGAGAGGAATACGCGGTCCTGCTCCTGCCTGATCACCCAACCCCGCTGAGACTGCGGACCCACACGGCTGAACCGGTTCCCTTTTTGATTTACAGAAGCGGCGACAAAAAAGACGGACGCGGACAGATTTATAACGAAGCGTCGGCGGCGGCCGCAGGCCGCTATATCGAGGAGGGGCACAAGCTGATGGATTACTTTGTAGGGAAACTCCCGTGGTGATATTTATTGGTAATAGTAGCAAAACAAACAGCGCAGCAAAAAGGCTGTCGGCGGTTGGCCGACAGCCTGGGCCGGCATTTTACCGGCTTTTTTCTTTTCCGCGTTACTCTTCCGGCAAGGCTTTGGCGCCGGAAACGGGGGTCAAAAGTTTTTTATAGAAGGCCTCTTCCACCGGCGATGTCAGGAGGCTTACCACTACCATGGTCAATGCCGAAAGGGGCAGGGAAATGACGATGGGATCGACCACTGTCCAGGGGAAGCCGGCCAGGGTAGCCTTCCCCGTTAGGGCTTTGCTGATGCCGAGTCCCGCTGCCCCTTTGGCATAAACGAAGGTCAGCCAAAAGAGGCTGCTGAGGGAGCCTATCACCATGCTGGCGATGGCCCCGGCAGTGGTAGCCCGCGGCCAGTATAAAGCGGCAGCATAGGCGGGAAGGAAGCTGGCGGCGCAAACGCCGAAAAAAATGGAAGTGGCTACGGCGATTATGCCGGCCGGAAGGCGGAAAGTGAGCCAGACTGTTATGATCATGGCTGCGGCCAGACCCAGCCTGTTTATCAACAACGAGTGCTTTACGGACCTGGACTTTGAACCGGCGTACAGGTCGCGGCTTAAAGAGGTGCCTATCACATGGAATTGCCCGCTTAAGGTGGACATGGCCGCTGCCATCAGCGTCAGGGTAAACAGGTAGGTAAACCAGGACGGCATGGCGGAATTGATGAACAGGGGTATGATCCGGTCGACATTAGGGGCGTTGGTGGCGGGGTCAATGGAAGCCGTAAGCGCGATCTTGCCCGTGGTTTGAGCGAAATAGGCATTGGAAAGGGAACCCACGACGAAAGCCACTCCCGTCATCATCAGGATGAATATACCGCCCACTACTACGGCCCGGTTTAATTCCCGGGGCGCTTTTACCGTCAGGTAGCGGACGATTAACTGGGGCTGGGCCAGGACCCCGATTCCCACACCCATTACCAGGGTTGATACAACCACCCACCAGTATTCCGAACCCAGAGCGGGCATGCTGGTCCAGCCCAGGTGGCCTTTCTGCGCCAGGCTGGCGGGAACCTGCGAGGACAGGGCTGTCAGAGCCTTGTGGGCCGTAAGAATCCCGCCCAGTTTGGCATAAGTCATCACCAATAGAAGCGACATGCCGATAAACATGATGCTTCCCTGGAGTGCGTCTGTGTAAACAACGCCTTTCAGCCCGCCGGTTATCACATAGGCGGCGACGAACAGGGCGAAGACCCACACCGCCAGTTCGTAATTTATGTTGAGGGTTTGCTCCAGGAACCTGCTGCCGCCGATCATTACCGCCGCGGCATACAGGGGCATGGCGCAGGTCACAACAACCGCCGCGTAGCGCTGGATGAAGTCTGATTGATAGCGGCGTCCCAGGAATTCAGGAAAGGTATGGGCATCCAGGTTGCGTCCCAGGATGAGGGTCCGCTTGCCGAAAAAGACGAAGGCCAGGAAGATGCCGACAAAGATGTTGGCGAAAGTCAGCCAGAGCAGGCTCATGCCGTACATCCCGGCGGTTCCTCCGAAGCCGACGATGGCCGACGTGCTGATGAAGGTCGAACCATAGGCCAGGGCCATCAGGTACGGGTGCACGTTGCCGCCCGCAATGAGATAATCCTTGTCGGACCTGGTCCGCCGGTAGGCTATGTAGCCGAGTATCGCCACGGCCAGAAGATAAATAACGACTATTGCTATTAGCTTGACGTTCACGAAAATTCACTCCTTTTTTTAAATATTTGATTGTTAATCATTGCTGTTCCATTTGACCACGCCGTAAACCACGCACAGCACCGCCGAGAGAACGGAAAGCAGGTAAGCCAGCCAGATTTGGGGATCGGGTATGCCCAACATATTCATCACCTCCCTGTCTAAAAAAATGCAAAAGGCTTTCCATCCTGCGAGGACGAAAAGCCTTGTTTTCCGCGGTACCACCTCTCTTGACCGGAACTTATCCGGACCGCTCAGCAGGGCACAGGGCGAGAAGCCTTTATACCCCCCTTCCTGGTAACGGTGGAAGTTCCGTGGGGCCTACTTTCCGACTTCTTGGTCAGTTTCAGCCGCCGGCTCCGGAGAGAACTTCGGCCGGGCAGACCATGAGGGAACTTGCAGTCAGCGATTCCCTCTCCCTGGAAGGCTGTTGCCGGCGTACTTTGCTCCGTCATTGCCGTTTATATTCTCTTTTTGTTTTAATATTTTAATAGTTTTAAAAACGCCTAAAACAAAAAACTTCTCAGTCCTTTAGGGACGAGAAGCCATGCTTCCGCGGTACCACCCTGGTTGGTCTGGCGTGAGACCCTCTCGGCGACGCACGGGACCGGATCACTCGGTCTCAGCCGGTGCGCCCTTCCCGATAACGGTGGAAGGCCCGGGCAAACCTACTTGCTGCGCGCGCAGTTTCAGCCGCCGGCTCCGGAGGGAACTTCGACCGTCTTCCGCCCGGGAAGGCTTTCAGTCAGCGGCCTTCCCTCCCTGGGGGTTTCGAACGGCGTACTTTTCTCCGTCATTGCCTTGATATTATTGTTAATATATCATATGCCGCCTGCAAAAACAAGTGCCTGATCCGGTTTTTTTATGACGTTTATTGTCTTTCACCGCCTTCAGCGGTGCAATCAATTATCGTTAAGTATGTTTCAACGATCAAATATGCATTCATAATGCGTGAACACCAGGTCCAGCCCACAGTCGGCGCCGGTAACCAGGGAACGGTTGCCGATCCTGTTTAAGGCGGGAACGGGGCTGTCACCCAAGTGCAGGCAGCGGTATAATGCCAGGCACAGTTCTTCGGCTTCAAGCGCCGCAGCCAAAAACATCTCCGGGAACGATAAGGTGAATGGGGTTGAGTTGTCCCAGGGCAGTCGCCAGGGGCGGCGTTGAAGATTTAAACAATCGAGTTCGCTGTCAATGCTGGTTGGGTAGACCATGCTCGAAATGAGCGGGGGGCGGCCCAAGAGTTTTTCCACAAAAATAAGCAGGGGCCTTTTCAGGCCGGTCCGGTCCCGCAGCGCGGCCTGGGCGGTTGCCATGTCCCTGGCGGCGCGGGAAACCTGTTCCGCGCTTACTCTAATGCCGTAAGTGTTTTGTAAGGCAACCCGGTACAGCCTTCCGATCGATTGGGCTTCTCCGGTATTTAAGGAAATAAGATTGTGGACCTTCAAATCTGCCGGTTTTTGGGCCAACAACCTTTCAAGCATCAGGACATCGGCGGCTGTTTCAAACAGGCGGTGACGGCAGACGTGCCTGGCGTCGGGATTTTCGCCCGGACGGGCAAAGCCTGTCCGGTAATAAACGTAAGGGTGAGCATGGCAGTCAAGGGAATAATGGCAGGCATAACCGCAAAGATAAGCGGTAAGGAGTTCCCTTTCCCTGCCATTTTGTTGCATAATATAACTGACGGCATTTGCAAAAAAGGCGTTCACTTTTTCCAAGTGCAGCATGTCCCCGGTTTTGTTGAGGCCGCGGTTTGCCGTCCAGGGCCAGGCACGGTAATAAAAGAAGATGTCCGGTCCCTGAGTTCCAAGGTTGAAAACCTGCCTGTTTCCGGCAATCAGCTCCCGCAGAGGTTCGTCTTTCAGGTTTTGGAGCACCTGGTGGCCGCAGAGGTAATGGGTAATAAAACCAGGCACGGGTTTCAGATCCTTTCTTTCGGATGAAGTTTAGAACGCGGAAATGCCTTACGGCGGCGAAGGAGGGCAGCAAACAGCATGTTGAAGAGGCTCACCATACAGGAAAAGAGCTGGGTCATGTACGACTGGGCCAACTCGGCATACTCCGCAATCATTACGGCTTCTATTCTTCCCATCTTTTTCAAATCCATGGCCAGGGACGCCGGATTAAGCCCGTATACGGCCGACGCTTACTGGGGCTATGCAACTTCACTAGCCACCCTGCTGGTTGCGCTATGCGCCCCGGTGCTGGGCGCACTGGGGGACTACCGAAATATGAAGATGCGGCTGTTTAAAATCTTTTTCGTCATAGCAGTAATATCAACGGCCGCGCTGGCTGCAGCCCAGCAGTGGTTCCACATCCTCGTCCTGTATGCGGTGACCATTACCGGTTTTGCCGGGGCCAACCTGTTTTATGATGCTTTCCTTGTTGATGTTACCACGGAGGACAGGATGGACATGATTTCCACATATGGGTTTGCCCTTGGTTATATCGGTGGAAGCACTATCCCTTTTATTATTTCCATCGCCCTGATCATGTTCGGCCCGCAAATCGGAATTCCTGCCGCTGCGGCGACCAGGTTTTCGTTTTTTTTGACAGCCCTGTGGTGGACAGTGTTCTCCATACCCATGCTGAAAAACGTCAAACAGGTCTACTTCATTGAGCCCGCTTTGAACATGGTACTCGGCAGTTTCGGGAGATTGCTGCAGACATTCAGGAATATCAGGCGGTACCGGCATGTTTTCCTGTTCCTGGCGGCCTACTTTTTTTATATCGACGGGGTCAACACCATAATCAACATGGCTGCCGTTTACGGGGACAGCGTTGGCCTGAGCAGCGCGACTCTCCTCCTGGCACTCCTCGTTACCCAGGTCGTGGCCTTCCCTTTTGCCATTATTTACGGCGCCCTGGCCAGGGTATTCGGGGCCAAAAAAATGATTTTGGCGGGGACTTTGGTCTATTTGCTGGTCTGCGTGCTTGGTTACCGTATGAAAACCGCCTTTGATTTCTGGGTGCTGGCCCTGCTGGTGGCTACTTCCCAAGGCGGCATGCAGGCGCTTTCGCGCTCATTTTTCGGCAGGATGGTGCCGAAGGAAAACTCCAACGAGTTTTTCGGTTTTTACGATATTATCGGCAAATTCGCGGCGGTTATGGGGCCGGCGCTTTACGGCCTTTTCAGCCAGTTGATGGGTCATTCGCGCTACGGTGTCCTGAGCGTGATGGTTTTGTTCCTGCTCGGCGGGGGAATCTTCCTTTTTGTTCCGCTGCAGCAGCCGTCCGGCACTGATTTGTAATCGCTCGTTTTTTAAAATCGTTTTTATCAAGTTTTACCTTTAAACTAAAAATGGATACTAAACGTGAGAAGAGAGGGATGGTTACGGAACACGCCGGCGATTTTAAAGCGCAGATCACCAGATTTCATGACCTGATGAAATTCAGGGTCACGGAAATACTGCTTGTCTCTACCCCGTATGACGGTTTTGTCCTGGAGGAAGACGGCAGACTTTCCGAAAGGATTTATAACGAATACTTTGACCTGAGCATTTATTTCGTACCGAGAATCCACAGGGTTTCCTGCGGCCTTGAAGCCCTGGAGGTCCTGCGGGAAAAAACCTACCACCTGGTGATAACCATGTCCCGCATCAGCGACATGAGCCCTTTTGAGCTCGCCGGGAGAATAAAAGAACTATACCCGGAATTGCCCGTCGTCATGCTGTCTTACGAGAGGCTGTCTGCGGAAATGATCGCCCGGGTAAGAGAGAGCAAGGCCATCGACAGGGTCTTTTACTGGACGGGCGACAGCAAGATCCTGGTTGCCACCATCAAGTATGTTGAAGACCGGCAAAATGTTGAAGAGGACTGCAGGCAGGGCGTTCAGGTAATCCTTGTTGTGGAAGACTCCCCTGTTTACTACTCGCAGTTTCTTCCCATCATCTATACGGAAATTATGAAGCAGACGCGGTATTTGGTATCACATGCCGTAAACAGCAGCCACAGGCTTCTCAGGGTCCGGGCCAGGCCCAAGATCCTTTTAGCCGAAACCTACGAAGAAGCGGTGTCGATCATCGAAAAATACAAGCATAACCTGCTTGGCGTTATTTCCGACGTGAGATTTCCCCGGGGCGGAGAAATCAACCCCACGGCGGGAATTGAGTTAGCCCGGAAAGTCAGGGAAACGCTCCCGGACATTCCTTTCCTGCTGCAGTCGGAAGAAAAGGAAAACGAAGAAATAGCGCGCCGGCTGCAAGTGACTTACCTGGACAAGAACACCCCCGCTCTCCTTTTGGAACTGCGCGCATACATCATGGACAGTTACGGTTTTGGGGCCTTTGAGTTCAAAAATAAGGAGGGAGAGGTGATCGGGGTCGCCACGGACATAACGCACCTGGAAAAACTTGTGGCGGAGGTCCCCGATGATGTTCTGTATTACCATGCGAGCAATAACCATTTTTCCAGGTGGTTCAGGGCCCGTACCGAATTTGAAACGGCAGAAGAACTGAGACGGCTTGATGCAAAAAGCTTTTCCAGCACTGCGGAGATCAGGGAACAAATCCTGGAAATTATCAGGAACTTTTTCAAGAGATACCAGTCGGGCGTCATCCTTGATTTTGGCCTTTCCAAAATGGATATGGAAAATGCGTTTATCAAGCTCGGCAGCGGTTCTCTGGGAGGGAAAGCCAGGGGCATAGCTTTTTTCAACTCCCTGCTGTCCGAAGCGCGCCTGGATGAAAAGTACCCGGGCGTGAAGATAAAAACCCCGCGCTCCTTTGTAGTCTGCAGCGAGGTTTTTGAGCAGTTCATCGAAGACAACGAGCTGAACGATTTTCTCGCCGCTTCAAGCAGCGAAGAGGAAATAGCCAAAAAATTCCTGGCTTCAGAGCTGACAAGAGAAATAAAGAATAACCTGCTAACCCTGATCCGCAATGCCGGGTATCCTTTGGCCGTCAGGTCGTCAAGCCTTCTTGAGGATTCGCAGGTGCTGCCTTTTGCCGGGATTTATAAGACGTATATCCTGCCTAACAACCACCGCAGCACAAGAGTCAGGTTCAAACAGGTCTCCGATGCGGTCAAACTGATTTATGCATCGGTTTTTTACGACTCGCCCAGACAATATGCCAGGAATGCGGATATCCGCATTGAGGAAGAAAGAATGGCCGTTTTGATCCAGGAACTGGTTGGAGAACAGTACGGGGACCTGTACTATCCCGTTGTTTCCGGTGTGGCCCAGTCGTATAATTTTTATCCGTATTCTCACCTGAAACCTGAAGACGGTATGGCCAGTCTCGCCCTGGGTTTCGGGAGGATGATAGTCGAAGGGGGTCAGGTATACCGTTTTTCTCCTGCCTATCCTAGGATGAACCCTCCGTATGCAAACCCGGGCGAATTTTTAAAAAAGTCACAGTCCATGTTTTATGCACTGAACCTGAAAAAGTCTTCGAGCGCCCAACTGAACCCGGATGACAGCTGCAACTACGAAAAGCACCCTCTTTCCAGGGCTGAAGAAGACCGCACTCTTGAATACGTGGGGAGCACATATTCACCGGAAAATGACTGCATTTTTGATCACTTGCACATCAACGGTCCCAGGCTGGTAACGTTTTCTCCCATCCTCAAACACGGCCTGTTCCCCCTGGCGGAGATCATCAAGGACTTGTTCGAACTGGGTAAAAGCTCTTTCGGTTCGGAAGTCGAAATCGAATTTGCCGTGAACATACCGAAAGATAAAACAAAGCCCAAAGAATTTTACTTCCTGCAAATCAGGCCGATGGTCGTGGGGAGAGAGCCCGTCCAGGTGAAAATCGAGTCCCCCGGCGGCGACCGCAGTATGCTGTGTGTTAGCAGGCACACTATTGGAAACGGCGTGTTTCAAAACATTCACGATCTGATTTTTATAGACCCGAACCTGTTCGAACTTGAAAAAACCGTTCAAATAGCCGCCGAAATCGGTGAACTCAATAAAGTGTTGTCTGAGGAAAAGCGCAAATGCATACTCATCGGGTTCGGGAGAATGGGCACCGCCGACCGCTGGCTCGGCATCCCCCTGGCCTGGTCTCAAATGTCGCAGGCCCGCGTGGTGGTTGAAGCGGACAGGATTGACCTGCAGTCCGAACCCTCGCTGGGCAGCCACTTTTATCACAACCTGATCTCTCTTAACATGGGATATCTTCATGTCCAACACGACGGCGGCGCCGAGGAACGGATAGACTGGGACTGGCTTTTAGCCCAGCCGGTTTGCAGGCGGACGAATTATGTGAGGCTGATCAGAAGCGACAGACCCTTTATAACGATAATTGACGGCAAGAGTTCCACGGGGATAATTATGAAATCATGAGCTTAGCGTGAACGGCAAGGGTCTCCCTGATTGGGAGGCCCTTTTTATGGAATGAGCAAAAATGTAAAATAAAAAGTATACAGTATACATAATACAAAAAAGCTGGTATAATATTCTTGAACCTCCAAGTACATATTTAATGGGGGAGAATGACTACTACGAGGGGGAGTTTATTTGAAGTACTTGGGTAAAGTAATGGAACAGGTGATTAAGAGGAACCCGAATGAACCCGAATTCCACCAGGCGGTCAGGGAAGTGCTGGAGTCTCTTGATCCTGTCGCGGAAAAGCATCCGGAGTGGGTAAAGGCGGGTATCTTTGAGAGAATCGTCGAGCCGGACAGGCAAATAATTTTCAAGGTGCCCTGGGTTGACGACAATGGCAATGTTCAGGTCAACAGGGGTTTTAGGGTCCAGTTCAACAGCGCAATCGGCCCTTACAAGGGAGGCCTGCGGTTTCACCCGTCAGTAAACCTTGGTATTATCAAATTTCTTGGTTTTGAGCAGATCTTCAAGAACTCTTTGACCGGCTTGCCGATCGGGGGAGCGAAGGGCGGGAGCGATTTCGACCCGAAAGGCAAGTCGGACGGCGAAATCATGAGGTTTTGCCAGAGCTTCATGGGCGAGCTGTTCAGGCACATCGGAGAGAACACCGACGTTCCGGCCGGGGACATCGGTGTCGGCGGCCGTGAAATCGGTTACATGTACGGAATGTATAAAAAACTGCGCAACGACTTTACCGGCGTTTTTACAGGCAAAGGCTTAACATGGGGCGGGAGTCTCGTCAGGAAGGAAGCCACCGGCTATGGCACCTGTTATTTCATGGAAGAAGCCTTGAAGGCGAAGGGCAAATCATTTAAAGGAGCAACAGTGGTCATTTCCGGTTCCGGGAACGTGGCGATTTATGCCGCCGAAAAAGTTTGCCAGCTCGGCGGCAAGGTCGTCGCGATGAGCGATTCGAACGGGTACGTTTACGACCCCGAAGGAATAAAACTTGATACAGTGAAAAGGATTAAAGAAGTGGAGAGGAAGAGGATCAAGGTTTATGTCGAAGATCACCCCACAGCCCGGTACCATGAGGATTGGACCGGTATCTGGACGGTCAAGTGCGACATAGCCCTTCCCTGCGCCACGCAAAACGAAATCGACGAAAAATCCGCCCTGGCCCTTGTCGCCAACGGCTGCTACGCGGTTGGAGAAGGCGCCAATATGCCATCAACTCCTGAGGCTATTGAGGTGTTTCTCAAGAACAAGGTCATCTTCGGCCCGGCAAAAGCCGCCAACGCGGGAGGCGTGGCCACTTCGGCTCTTGAAATGTGCCAAAACAGCATGAGGTATTCGTGGACATTTGAGGAAGTGGACGCAAAATTGAAGGAGATCATGGTCAACATATATAAGAGCGCCAGCAAGGCTGCCCGCGAATACGGCTGCGAAGACAACCTGGTGGTTGGAGCCAATATCGCCGGGTTCCTCAAAGTCGCCGACGCCATGTTAGCTCAAGGTGTCGCTTATTAAAATTTATAATTTATGTGCAGCTAAAATGTATAACCCTTTGCAGTTCTCCTTATTTAGGAGGCGCAAAGGGTTTTTTGTATTTAATCCTTGACAGTATTACGAGATGATAATATAATGAATCGCCACCTGATTTATATTCTGTATAGAATGGAGGCGCTATTTTGAAGCCGGTAATACTTGAGGCATTTGAAAATGAGAATTTTATTGGGAATACTTTAAAAAGATTGTTTGAACAAAAAGGTCAAGAATATTTCTACTTTAAGCTCAAGGATATGAACATACTACCATGCAGGTCTTGTGGTATTTGCAGTATAAAAACTCCTGGCAAATGTATTGTAGTAGATGACGACATGCCTGTAATATTAAAGGCCGTAGCCTCAAGCAGTATGTTGATCATGATCACCCCGATAGTGTTTGGAGGATATTCCTCACAACTGAAAAAAGCCGTTGACAAATTTATGTTGCTGGCTACCCCTTTATACAGCGGCAAGGGCGGCCGCCTGCTCCACCTTCCCCGCTATGGCCACAAATCACTGCTGGGTATAGGTGTAACGAAAAACAACTCCCGGTTTCAGGAAGATAGTTTTAGAAAACTGGTTGCCCATAATGCTTTAAACCTGCAATACGCAAACAGTACTCTTGTGTTTAAACCATCTGACGAAACAGCCAAAATAAAACGCGACATAGAGCTTGCCCTTAAGGAGGGAAAATAGAGATGAACGGACAAAGACTTCTCATACTGAATGGAAGCCCTCGTAGACAAGGGACCTCCTACAGCTTTGCCCGCACAATAAAAAAACTTGCTGAAGATGCGGGTAATCAAGCTGAAATTAGACATGTCATTGATTATTTTGATGGGCAAAAAAGCTTAAACGATTTGAAATATCATATTGCGGAAAGCGATATAATAGCCCTTGTGGCGCCTTTATATGCAGACACACTTCCCTATCCTGATATTTGGTGCCTGGAAAAATTGGCCGCTGAATACAGCAGTGAACTTAGCGGCAAGATGTTTTTTGCAGTTGGCCAGTGCGGTTTTCCGGATATAACCCGTCTCGAGCCAATGATTGACGCATGCAGGTTCTTTGCCGAAGAGACGGGAATGATATGGCGGGGTGGTTTAGCTTATGGCGGAGGGGCAATAATAAACGGGGCATTGCTGGAGAATTTGGGCAAGAAAGGAAAGAAAATCACTTCTGCCTTTAAGCTTGCCCTGGGAGATGTCATTCAAGGCAAAATGATTTCCGCCCGGGCACAGGATTTGTTGACAGTAAGAATTCCCAGAATTCTATACCGGCCGTTGGCTGCCTATTTAAACCATAAGATAAAAAAGGATGCGCTAAAGCATGGGATTACCGATGTTTCCAGAAAGGTTTACCTTGAATAACCCGTATTTACCATATGCTAAATACGATGAAAATTAAATCAAAAAGTATATTATGGAGGTAATAAAGAGGTATTGGCGAAGTAATGTTCAGAATAGACTTGAGTGCTTAGGAGATACCGCATGTTAAGAGTAACCGGACTTAAGCTGTCACTAGAAGAGGATATTAAACGGCTGCCTTATATGATTGCCCGCAAGTTAAGAATAAAGTCAGCCGATATCCTTGACTGGTATGTTTTTAAACAGTCAATAGACGCCCGTGACCGCAGGATGATTTATTTTGTTTATACGGTGGATGTTGTGGTTAAAAATGAGGCATACCTCATCAGCAAAATAAACGATCCGGGCGTATCCTTTACACCTCCTCTGCGGTATGAGTTTGCGCAAACGGGCAGTGAAAAACTGAAAGACCCGCCAGTGGTTATAGGGACTGGTCCATCAGGGCTTTTTGCCGGGCTTCTTTTGGCCCAGATGGGATACCAGCCCCTTATTTTAGAGCGGGGAGACAATGTGGAGACCAGGGCGGAAAAGGTCCGGCGTTTCTGGGAGACGGGCTGCCTGGACGGGGAGTCCAATGTCCAGTTTGGGGAAGGCGGGGCAGGGACTTTTTCCGACGGCAAGCTTACCACGCTGATTAAAGACAAAGAGAGACGCTGCCGCAAGGTATTGGAAGAATTGGTCCAGGCCGGAGCGCCGGCTTCTATCCTTTACTCGTTTAAGCCGCATATCGGTACGGATGTTTTGCAGCGCGTGGTAAAAAATTTGCGCGGCCGCATTCGCGAGCTGGGGGGACAGGTCCTTTTCCGGTCGCGCGTAACAGACCTTATAGTAAACAGCGGCCGGATTGACGGGGTAGTGGTAAACGGCCGGGACCGTATAAACTGCCAAGCCGTTGTTTTGGCTACCGGGCACAGCGCGCGGGATGTTTTCAGGATGCTTTATGAAAAAGGGGTTAAGCTGCAGCCCAAACCGTTTTCTATCGGGGTCAGGATAGAACATCACCAGGAGGTCATCGACCGGGCGCAGTACAGGGAATTTGCCGGCCATCCCCGGTTGGGAGCCGCCGAATACAAGCTGGCCTACCACTCGCCGTCAGGCCGCTCCGCTTACACCTTCTGCATGTGCCCGGGAGGAACGGTGGTGGCTGCAGCTTCCGAGCACGGCTATCTTGTCACCAACGGCATGAGCGAGCACGCCCGGGACGGCCGCAATGCCAACAGCGCCCTGCTGGTAGGTGTTACACCGCAGGATTTCCCGGGTGACCACCCGCTGTCGGGGGTCGAATTCCAGCGCAGGTGGGAAAAAGCGGCCTTCTTGTTGGGGGGAGGAGGCTACCTTGCTCCCGCGCAGCTGTTATCCGATTTTTTGGAGGGAAGAGTTTCCACGGTTCTCGGCTCCGTTAAGCCCACCTATCCCCGCGGCGTTACGTTGGCCGATCTTGCGGAGTGCTTGCCTTCTTATGTGACGGAGACGCTTCGCGAAGCGATTAGCGAATTTGGAAGGAAACTCCAAGGTTTCGCCGCGGCTGATGCCGTCCTGACCGGGGTTGAGACCCGCAGCTCGTCGCCGGTAAGGATTGCCCGGCAAGATGATTTCCAGGCCTGCTTTTCCGGGCTATACCCGGCTGGAGAAGGTGCGGGATACGCTGGCGGTATAGTATCCGCGGCCGTGGACGGGCTGCGGGTTGGGGAAGCCCTAGCCAGAAGGTTTAAACCGCTACAGGCCGGTATTACGGGCTAAAGGTTTTTATTCTAAACCTTGCTTTGCCGTAATAAATATTTAAACAAGCCCCAATTGTACGTGCATGTTGATATATTATTTACGCTAATCTATAATTAACTTAAATTAAATTATTAACTGCCGTAATTCAATCCTGGGACAAATCAGTTCTGTTATTTGTTTTCCTAAATAGCCCAAAAAGGCGGGGGAGAATTATATGAATAGCAAGAATATAATGTCATTTATGGACATTAAATTGGCCTGGGAAAAATACCTTCAATCCGGCGAAGTGATCCATGACATGATTAAACAGCCGATTGTCGAGTCGTGGAAAAGGAGCAACGAGGCCAGCGTCAACCCGTTTGACGGGGTATGCAGGTATGTCCTGGAACACCGGCAGCTGAAGGAGGTTAAGGAACGGAACAGCGAACTGCTGCAAACGGTTAAACCGCTGATGGAATACTGTTATGACCTTATTAAAGAGACCGGCGTTATCTTTGTGCTGATCGACGAGCAGGGTTACATCATGGAAAGTTTTGGCGACGCAAACGTGCTTGAAGATGCGAAAAGGATCAACTTTATCCAGGGAGCGACCTGGACGGAGAACCAGGTGGGAACCAACGCCATAGGGACTTCGCTGCAAATCAAGAAACCGATAAATGTCACCGGCGCCGAGCATTACTGCCAAAAACACCATCCCTGGACATGTTCCGCCGCTCCAATACTTGATCCGGCGGGAAAATTACTGGGAATAATTGATATTTCCGGCCCGGCGCGCACCTTTCACAAAAACGCGCTCGGCCTTGCGGCGGGAATCGCCAATACGGCCATGACGAAACTTATACTTAAAAAAAAGGGACAGGAGATGTCCCAGGTCGACAAACGGTTTTCCCTGCTGTTCAATAATGTTTCGGACGGCATTATCGAAGTCGATGCCCGGGGAGTGATTAAACGGGTCAATCCGGCTGTCAACAGGCTGTTTAAAATGACTTCCCAGGAAATGATCGGGAGGCCTGTTGAAGAATTGTTTGGCTGGGATATTCCCCCCATCATGTCCCTATTGAAAGGAAAACGCCTGGATTGCGAGTGCTCTTGGCCGGCGAAAAACGAAAGCAAGAAGTTTTTGCTGTGCGGCGAGTCTATAATTGACGCAGCTGGCGCCGTGGCGGGCGGAATTATCATTTTTAAACGCCTGGATGAACAGAAGGTGCTCGTTAAGAGGGCCGAGTCAGCAACTCGCAAAGATACTTCTTACCATTTCGCGGATATTAAAGGGGACAGCCCGGCTATTGTTGAAGCCGTGCAAATTGCCAGGCTTGCGGCCAGGAGCTTCTCCAACGTGCTGCTCCAAGGCGAGTGCGGGACCGGGAAAGAGATTTTTGCCCAGGCAATCCACAACGAAAGCGCAAGGAAAGAGGGACCGTTTATCGCTGTAAACTGTGGAGCCATCCCCAGGGATTTGATCGGTTCGGAACTGTTCGGATACGAAGAAGGGGCGTTCACCGGGGCCAGGCGAGGCGGCCGGGCAGGCAAGTTTGAAATAGCTTCGGGCGGGACTTTGTTTCTTGACGAGGTCGGCGATATGCCCTTTGAACAGCAGGTAGCCCTGCTGAGAGTGCTGCAGGAAAAGAAAGTCGTCAGGATCGGCGGCCACAGGGAGATTCCCGTCGATGTAAGGGTAATATGCGCGACCAACAGGAACCTTTCGGCTGAGGTTGTTAAAGGCAACTTCCGGCAGGACCTGTATTACCGTTTAAACGTGATAACCATAAACATCCCGCCGCTGCGGGAACGCAGGGAGGATATCATCCTTCTTTTCCACCATTTTTTGAAAAAACACGAATCGGCGCGGGGCTGGAGCTTCGAAATCGAGCCGCAGGTTTTCGACTACCTCCAAAAATACCATTGGCCCGGCAATGTCCGTGAATTGGAGAATGTGGTGGAAAGGCTGATAAACCTGACGCAGGACAGGAAGATCAAAGCCGGCAGCTTGCCCGCTGAAATCCGGTTCCCGCGGGAGTTTTTACCACGCGATGCTGCTGTGGAGATTCCTGTTTTTGACAGCTATCCCGTAGATAGGAAGGGGAGGAAACGGGAGAACGCCAAACTAGAGCAGCAGAAAATCATTTACGTGCTGAACAGGCATCACGGCAATGTCAGCAAGGCCGCCAGCGAACTGGGAGTATCCCGCAATACCCTGTACCGAAAAATGCGGCTTTATAATATAAACAATTAGATTCACTTGCCGCTGTTATCCAAATATGTCCTTGATTTGTAACATGCTGTCACGAACTTCAGCATTATTGGGACAATACTTTTTACCGTGCCGGGAAGCAGAACAGCAGACCACCCTGTGAAAACAGGGCGGTTTTGTTATGGCACAGATTTTGCAATTCTAGAACATGTGTGCCGGCAATTTAAAACTGAATCAAAAGGGGGGGTCAAGCAGTGGTGTTTATTAAACTGCCGGCAAAAGGAAGAGTAAAATATTTTGGATAAGGAAGGGAGAGTAATATGAAACTGTTTCCTATTTCGCTTTCCATCGGTATTCTGGCCGGTTTGTGGACTTATCTCTCTATCGCTTTTGGCCTGCTTACCTGGCCGGCTTTTGTCGGGTGGGCTATTTATTTTTACCTGGGAGGCACCAAAGAAGCCCTGGGCAAAGCCATACCTCCCATGATTGTCGGCCTGGGCCTGGGCTACCTGACTTCATTGGCCTATGCAGGGCTGAACGGCGACGCGTTGATCCTTTCAGGGCTGGTGGTAATCCTTGCTTTCCTCATGACTTACATGATGAATATACCCCTTCTGGCAGCGGCCCCGGCGGCCTTTCAGGGCTGCGCGGTCTTTTTCGGTGTCGGCGACCCGATTAAGGCGGGAATACCTTTTATCATCGGGCTGCTTCTCGGTTATGTTTCGGCGGTCATCCCCGATGTTTTGATGTCCGCCTCAAAGAAAAAGGAGGCAATGTGAGACCTTCGTCTGTTGTAACATAAGTGTCATGGCAATTTGTGTAATGGTGACACTTTTGTTACATTTAAGCTTGCGTTAGGCGAAAGAAAATGGCGGTACGGCAAGGCTAAGCCGCCTTTTTTTATTTATATAAAAATGGCATAACATTTGCAATTAAGAAATTCATAATAACAAATCTTATAAAAACCACACGCGGGGTGCTGAACAAATGGCTTTTAATCAGGTTCCTTTCTTTAACAGTATAAGATCGGCCTGGGATGCTTTTGTCACATACGGTGAACCACCCAGCCACACGGTCCGGCCGGAAATTATCGACTCATGGCTCCGGTGCCGGCAGGCGGGAGTCGACCCGGAGAACGGCTGCTGCAGCCGTATTCTGAGTTCCACGGAATTAAAAGAGATACTGTTGAAAAACTGGGATTTGATACACATAGCCAAACCCTTCATGAACCGTCTTTATAAATATTTCCAGGGATCGGGTTTTATTGTTGTTCTGGTCGATAAGGATGGTTACATAATGGAAAGCTTTGGCGATCCGAAGGCTCTTGAAAGCGCGAAAGAGATCAATTTCATCCGGGGAGCCAGGTGGTTGGAAAACGAGGTGGGAACAAATGCCATCGGGACGGCCCTGGTATTGAAAAAGCCGATCCAGGTTACAGGTCCGGAGCATTACTGCAGGAAGCACCATACCTGGACTTGTTCCGCTGCGCCCATTTTTGATTTAAACAACCAGGTGGCAGGGGTACTGGATATTTCAGGCAGCGCCGATGAAACCCATCTTCACACCCTCGGCATGGCGGTCGCGGCGGTTGAAGCGATTACCAGGCAGCTCAGGATCGAACAGGACCGCAAACAGGGATTGACCGGCGGCCTGAACAATAGAGCGGGTGGAGAGCTCGCCGCTGCCGGAAATTCCGAAAGCCAGGCCCGTGTTTTCAGCGGCGGCAATAAGTTATATAAGTTTAGTGACATCATATGCAGCAGCCCGGCGCTGAAGGAAAGCGTGCACGTAGCCTCGCTTGCTGCCGGCTGTATGTCCAACGTGCTTTTGCAAGGTGAGAGCGGGACAGGGAAGGAGCTTTTCGCTCAGGCCATTCACAGCGCCAGCTGCAGGAAAAACGGGCCGT
Source organism: Peptococcaceae bacterium (assembly GCA_024655825.1). NCBI lineage: Bacteria > Bacillati > Bacillota > Clostridia > Eubacteriales > Peptococcaceae > Peptococcaceae bacterium. Next base: position 20,500 of record JANLFJ010000009.1, read on the forward strand.
TTATTGCCGTGAACTGCGGGGCCATACCCAGGGAACTGATTGCCAGCGAGTTATTCGGGTATGAGGAAGGGGCTTTTACCGGCGCAAGGAAGGGTGGAAAACCAGGAAAATTTGAACTTGCCCGCGGAGGAACTTTGTTTCTGGACGAGATTGGAGAAATGCCGCTCGAACAGCAGGTAGCACTTTTGCGGGTCCTGCAGGAAAAGAAAATTTACCGGATCGGCAGCGACAGAGCAATAGACGTCGATGTCCGCATCATCTGCGCGACAAACAAAAATATCCTGGAGGAAGTGGGTAAAGGCGCCTTCCGGCAGGATCTTTACTACCGGCTGAACGTGATTTCGATTACCCTTCCTTCGCTGCGCGAGCGCAGGGAAGACATAGTTTTATTGTTTAATCATTTCTTGAAGCAGATAAGCCGGGGAAAGGAGTATTACGTGGAGCCGGAGGTTTATGAACAGGTGGAGCGGTATGATTGGCCGGGCAATGTCCGCGAGCTGCAGAACACGGTGGAGAGGTTGGTGAATTTGGTCCAGGGGCCGATCATCAGTCTCTCCCACCTGCCCCCGGAGATCTGCGGCGCAGCCGGCGCGCAGTTGGAACCAGCGCCTTCCCTGGCTGAACAGGTTATGGGCGAAAGAAGCAGCAGGACGGAAAGAAAACGCAGGGCTGCGGAAAAAGAGCGCCAGAAAATCGTTTTTTTGCTGGACAGGTATGGAGGGAATGTCACCTGGACTGCCCGCGAGCTGGGCCTTTCGCGCAACACTCTTTATCGAAAAATGCGTTTGTACGGGATAAAGAACTGATTTGTACCAAAACTGTCATCGATTGAGACAGCGGGTGACAGGAGCGGTACACCGGCTGAGATGTTTCCTTTTAGTCCCTGCTGCTGATGAGGAAGAGAAACGAACCAAATCTCGCTTGGGTTAAGGTCTGGGCTTGTTTTCCCCGGTTTGCGGGAGTCTTGGCATAATACTTGCTGTACATACTGGTGATGGACTTATACGAGTCCGCTCTTCATATTTGCCAAAAAAAGGGGAAGGAGGTGAAGGCGTGGGCTATGAGCGGTTTGTTATAGAATTTGGCACCGGGGCCGACCTGCACGGGGAAGATGTGACCAAAGCCGCGCAAAGAGCGGTTAAAGATGCCGTTTCGCACAGCTGTCTTTGCGGCTTGGTCGATATTTTTGGGTACAGCGATCCCAACAAGATGCACATTGAGGTGAAAATCGGCTGTCCCTACCCGGAAAGAGTGAACAAGGAAGAAGTCCTCAAAATGCTTCCTTTCGGGACGGCCAACCTGGAAGTGGTAGCGGGAGGACTGCTGGCTCCGGGGTTAAAGCTTCCCGCTCTCGGGGAGGGCGACAGGGTTGTGCTTGCGCTGGCCGCCCTTACGGTTTACGTCGATACCGGAGGAATAAAAAAGAGCTAAAGGAGAAAAGGAGGAGACATTGATGGAAATCACCAAGGAAAAACTGCTCGGCTTTTACAAAACAATGGTCACGATCAGAAAATTTGAAGAAAAGGCTTGCGAGCTGTTCGCCGCAGGCAAGCTCCCCGGTTTTGTCCACCTCTATATCGGGGAGGAAGCCGTGGCGACAGGAGTTTGCGCCAATTTGACGGACAAAGATTTTATTACCAGCACTCACCGTGGGCACGGGCACCTGATTGCCAAAGGCGGCAAACTGGACCTGATGATGGCTGAACTTTTCGGGAAGGCCACTGGCTACTGCAAGGGGAAAGGCGGTTCCATGCATATTGCCGATGTCGATCTGGGCATTTTGGGCGCCAACGGTATTGTGGGCGCGGGACAGCCGATAGCTACCGGCGCGGCGTTTGCCTGCAAGTACAAAAAGAGCGATGCCGTAGCGGTGTGTTTCCACGGCGACGGCGCATCAAACCGCGGGACTTTTCACGAATCTTTGAACATGGCCGCTATTTTCAAGCTGCCGGTCGTTTTTGTGTGCGAAAACAACATGTACGGCATATCCATTTCCCAGAAATACCATATGAACGTGAGCGACATTTCCGATCGCGCAGCGGCTTACGGCATTCCCGGGGTGACGGTGGACGGCAATGACGTGGTAGCCGTTTACGAGGCTGCCGCCGAAGCAATTCAGCGGGCCAGGAAAGGTGACGGTCCCAGCCTCATCGAGTGCAAGACATGGAGACAGAAGGGACATTTTGAAGGCGATCCCCAGAGTTACAAGAAACCGGAGGAACAGGCGGAGTGGCTGCAGAAAGACCCCATACCCAGGCTGGAGAAGAAACTCCTGGAGCTGAAATATGCCACCAAGGCGGACCTCGATAAAATTCAGGGAGAAACAGCCCAAAAAATTGAAGCCGCGGTCAAATTCGCCCAGAACAGTCCCGACCCCTCTCCGGAAGACGTGCTGACCGATGTTCTCGCAGGTTAGATTATTTTGAAAGGGTGAGAAAAAATGAAGATGACTTATGCTGAAGCCATGAGAGATGGCCTGCGTGTGGAAATGAAAAGAGACCCCAATGTCTATTTGGCCGGTGAAGACGTCGGTCCCTTCGGCGGATGTTTCGGCCAGGTCGCCGGGCTTTACCAGGAGTTCGGTCCCGGCCGGATAGTGGATACGCCGATCAGCGAAACGGCGATTGTCGGGCACGCCGTGGGCGCTGCTGCGGCAGGACTGCGGCCCGTGGTGGAAATCATGTTTATGGATTTCATGGGCGTGTGCATGGACGAGATCTTGAATCAGGCCGCCAAGATGCGCTATATGTTCGGCGGTAAGGCCAAACTTCCCATGGTTATCCGGACGCCGTGCGGCGGCGGTTTGGGTGCTGCGGCCCAGCATTCCCAGTGCCTGGAAGCATTGTTTACGCACATCCCCGGCATCAAAGTGGTAATGCCGGCTGAACCTGCCGACGCCAAAGGGTTGATGGCGGCAGCCATCCGTGACGACAACCCCGTGATTTATGTCGAGCACAAAATGCTTCTCGGGGTGCAAGGTGAAGTGCCGGAAGGCGAATTCGTCGTGCCGATTGGCCAAGCGGCGGTTAAACGGCCAGGGTCCGATGTGACGATAGTGGCCTGGTCGGGAATGGTGCCCAAGGCCGCGGCTGCCGCGGAAACCCTGGCCGGGGAAGAGATCAGCGCCGAGGTCATTGACCTTCGCACGCTCACACCGCTGGACAAAGACTGCATTTTGAAGTCGGTAGGCAAGACTGGCAGGCTGGTGATCGTGCACGAGGCCAACCTGACCGGCGGGTTTGGAGGAGAAATAGCGGCCATTGTTGCCGATGAAGGTTTTGACCTTCTGAATGCTCCCATCAAACGGGTAACGGCTCCGGATACCCCGGTTCCTTTCGCCACCGTGCTGGAAAAAGCTTACCTGCCCAGTGAAGAAAAGATCGTCAGGGCGGTAAAGGAACTGTTTTAAAGACGAAGGCGGTGGGCAGGCCCTGACACTGCCCACCATCTTTTCCCGGTCCGGTCTGGTATGTATTGAAAAGAGTTTGCCTGTTGTTTATTCTTAACTCAAGGAGGAAAAGAATGCCTACGGTTGGGATTATCGCCAATCCTGCTTCGGGGAAAGACATTCGCCGGCTTGTGGCTTACGGCACAGTTTTCGACAACCTGGAAAAAGTGAATATCGTTCGCCGGATCTTGCTTGGTCTGGCTGCGGCAGGGGTGAACAGGGCAGTGTACATGCCCGATTATTTTGGGATTGTCCCGAAAGCGGTTGAGGGACTGTACAGCGAACACCGCCTGTCTATGGAAATAGTTCCGGCTGACATCAGGCTTACCGGCACTCAGGTCGATTCGTACGAGGCCGCTCTGGAGATGGGGAGGTGGGCGGCAGGTTGCATAATCACGCTGGGCGGCGACGGGACAAACCGCATGGTGGCCAAGGGCTGCGGAGATACGCCCCTCCTTCCTGTTTCCACCGGCACAAACAACGTTTTTCCCCGGATGGTTGAGGGCACTATAGCCGGGCTGGCCGCCGGCGCGGTGGCTTGCGGCAAAGCAGGCGGCCCACAGGTGCTGAACCCCAGCAAAAAGCTGGTCATTTATAAAAACGGGGAACCCGTCGATATTGCCCTGATCGATGCCGTCGTTCTCAAGGACAAATTCATCGGTTCCCGGGCCATGTGGGAAGTAGACAGCCTGCGGCAGGCAGTCGTCACCAGGGGCGAAGCGCATAACATCGGGATTGCCTCTATTGCCGGCAACCTTGCGCCGGTCGGCGTAACGGAAAAAAAGGGGATGGTTCTGGAATTCGATCCGGAGAAGAAAGACGTGCTGGCGCCTATCGCGCCCGGCCTGATCGTGCCTGTGGGCATCAAGCGTTTTCGCTTGCTGGAAGTCGGCGAGCGGGTGGAGGTCGACTGTCGGCCATGCATCATTGCCCTGGATGGAGAAAGGGAAGTGGAACTGAAAGAAAGCGATGAGGCGTACATTGAACTGACCTTTGACGGGCCCAGGGTGGTGGATGTCAAGGCGGCTTTGAAAACGGCAGTAGAAAACAATTATTCCCGCTGCCGGGCGAGGGCGATTTTGGGGTCAGAATAAAGGAGTGAACGAGACATGTTTGAGATCAGGATGCCCAAGATGGGACTGACCATGACCACGGGTACTGTGGTTAAATGGCACAAGAAGGAAGGCGATCCAGTAAAAAAAGGCGAGGAGATCCTTGATATTTCCACCGAAAAGATCACCAATACAGTGGAAGCCCCGGCGGATGGGGTTTTAATAAAGATCATCGCGCCGGAAGGGACAGAACTTCCTATCGGCGGTTTGCTCGGCCTGATTGGCTCGCCCGGAGAGAAGGCCGGGGAGGAGATTTCCGGCGGGATAAAGGAAGCGGGAGGCGGCGAAAGGATCAAGATCACTCCTGCCGCCGCAAAGCTGGCCAGGGAAATGGGCGTCGATTGCACACTGCTGGCCGGTACCGGGCCGGGCGGGAGAATAACCAGGGAGGACGTGGAAAAGGCCGCCGCTCAAGTCCGCTCCGTCCAGGCGCCGTCAGAGGGCGGGGATAAAAAGCCGGTTTCCGGCGAGTTCATTCCCTATACGGGCATGCGCAAGGCGATCGGCGACAATATGAGCCGCAGCTGGGCTACGGCTCCCAAGGTAACGCACCATGTTTCGGTTGATGTTTCCAGGCTGCTGGAACTGCGTAAAATGATCAACGAGGACCTTGACGAGATGAGCAGGGTTTCGATCACCGACCTGTTGATAAAAATTGCGGCCAAGGCGCTGGAAATGAAGCCGTCGATCAATGTGTCGCTTGAGGGCGGCAGCATTAAGCTGTTCAAAGATATTAACATCGGGGTGGCTGTGGCCCTGGAGAATGGCCTGGTGGTTCCGGTCGTCAAGAACGCCGGCAAGAAAAGCCTGCTTCAGGTAAGCGCCAAGGTCAGGGAACTGGCGCAAAAAGCCAGGGAAAACAGGCTCAGCCTGGAGGAGATGAGCGGCGGCACCTTTACCATTACCAATCTTGGCGCTTACGGGTCGGTGGACTTTTTCACCCCGATCATCAACCAGCCGGAATCGGCTATCCTGGGAGTAGGAAGGGTAGTGCAGGCTCCGGCGGTTATCGAGGGGCAGGTAGTGCCGCGGCCCATGATGGGGCTTTCGCTTGCTTTCGACCATCGTGTCATTGACGGGGCGCCGGCCGCGGAATTCCTGGCGGTATTGATCAAAATGATTGAAAGACCGCTGGCGGCAATTCTATGAGACAGCGTCCTGAAAACAAAAGAACAGTATGTATATTCTAATATATAATATTAAAGAAAGGGTTGATTTGAAATGTTGAAGGCTGCGTTCATGTTTGTAGCGCCGGAGTCGTCTCCGGAAAAACACCGGGCGGTGGTTAAAACCCCCGCGGTGGAATTGACCGTAGTCGGTGTTAAGGATTACAGCGAGGCGGCCAGGACCGCCGCGCAGCTGGCGGATGACGGCAATGTCGCCATCGAGCTGTGCGCCGGTTTCGGCGTGGAAGGAACGGCTATAGTGAAGAAAGCGGTCAGGAACAAAGCCGTGGTCGGCGCGGTCCGTTTTGACAATCACCCGGGGCTTGAATTCAAAAGCGGGGACGACCTATTCTAACAATGGACAAAGGAGCAGGATTGGATGAAGAAACGCGTTGTTGTAATCGGCGGCGGTCCGGGCGGCTATGTGGCCGCCATAAGGGCGGCGCAGCTGGGAGCCGAAACACACCTTGTTGAGTCTGACAGGCTTGGCGGAACGTGCCTGAATGTAGGTTGCATACCCACGAAAGCGCTTTTGCATACGGCCGGGCTGTTCAGGGCGGTAAAGGAAGGGGCCAGGCACGGCCTGGCGGTTGACGGGGCCAGGATTGAATGGCCTGTGCTGATGAACCACAAAGAACAGGTTGTTAATCGCCTGGTGAAGGGAGTTGCCGGTCTTTTGACCGCCAACAAGGTCGGCGTTCACCAGGGGCGCGCCGTATTGCAGGATAGCCGCACGGTAAAAATCGAAGGAGAAAAAAGCACATCCCTTACGGCGGACATTATCGTGCTGGCGGTGGGTTCTTTGCCTGTGCGGCTTGAGTTTCCCGGGGCGGAACTCCCGGGAGTGATTGACAGCACCGCCGCCTTGAGCCTGCCCAAAGCGCCCTCGTCGTTGATTATAGTCGGCGGCGGCGTAATCGGAGCCGAATTTGCGGCCCTGTTCAGTTCCCTGGGAGCTAAAGTTGCGGTGGTCGAAATGCTGCCCCGCATCCTGGCGCCGATGGACGGCCAGCTTACGGCGGTAATCGAGAAAGAATTGAAGAAAATGGGCGTCAAAATTTTAACGGGAGCAAGGCTTGCCGGGGTAAAGCAAGACGGCGATAAGCTTTCGGCCCGGGTGATAATTGAAAACAAAGAAGAAACGCTGGAAGGAGAAAAAGTGCTTGTGGCTGTAGGCCGCCGCTCCAACACCGCCGGTTTGGGACTGGAGGAGCTTGGCATCGGCCTGGAAAAGGGAGCGGTCGCTGTCGATGATAACTTTGAGACAAGCGTACCGGGCGTTTACGCCATCGGCGACTGCAATGGCCGGGTGATGCTGGCCCATGCCGCTTCCGCCCAGGGGACAGCCGCTGTTGAACACGCGCTGGGTCACCGCGCAAGGTACAACCCCCAGGCAATACCTTCCTGTCTTTACACCAGCCCGGAGGCCGCGGCCGTCGGATTGACCGAGGAAGAAGCCGGAAGGCGAGGCTTGGACTACCGGGTTGGTTTGTTCCCGCTGGCCGGCAACGGCAAATCGCTTATTGAGGGGTGTGAAAACGGCCTGGTGAAGATAATAGCCGGGGCAAGGCACGGGGAAATCCTGGGAGCGCACATTGTCGGGCCAAGGGCCACGGATTTGATTGGAGAAATGGCGCTGGCAATGAACCTGGAGGCGACAGTGGATGAGCTGGTGGCCACGGTCCATGCTCATCCCACCGTCAGCGAAGCGCTGGCCGAAGCGGCCCTGGCCTTCAGCGGCAAGGCGATCCACTGGCCGCCGGGTTTAAAGGTTAAATAAGGTTAAATAAAGAGCCCGAACAGGTAGGGATGCTGGTTGACCGGCATGTACTGGATGCCTTTCCTGTTTAAATTCTGGATGAGGATTTCGTAGTCTTCCTTTTTGTTGAGCTCCACCCCCACCAGGGCGGGGCCTTTTTCTTTATTGTTGACCTTGGTGTATTCGAAATGGGTAATATCGTCGGTGGGGCCGAGAACTTCGGTGACAAACTCGCGCAGCGCTCCGGGACGCTGGGGAAAATTGACGATGAAGTAGTGTTTGAGCCCTTCCGCCAGGAGCGATTTTTCCTTGATTTCGGCGGTGCGTTCAATATCGTTGTTGCCCCCGCTGACGATGCAGACGACGTTTTTCCCCCTGATCTGCTCCCGGTAAAAATCAAGGGCGGCCACGGGCAGGGCTCCTGCAGGCTCGACAATGATGGCGCTGTCATTGTACATTTCCAGGATTTTGGTGCATACTTTCCCTTCCGGCACCAGGACTATATCGTCGAGTATTTTTTTGCAGATGTTGAAAGTGAGTTCTCCCACTCTCTTCACGGCAGCGCCGTCAACGAACTTGTCGATGTCCTCCAGGGTGATTATTTCATTTTTTTCCAGCGATCTCTTCATGGCGCAGGCCCCTTCCGGTTCCACGCCGATTATTTTCGTGCGGGGACTGATGCCTTTAATATAGGTTCCCACCCCGGAAACCAGGCCGCCGCCGCCGATGGCGGCAAAAACATAGTCAATCTCCTCTTCCATATCGTTCATTATTTCGATGCCGATGGTTCCCTGCCCGGCAATGACGCCGTAATCGTCAAACGGGTGTACGAAGACCTTGTTTTCCCGTTCCGCGTAAGCCCTCGCTTCGCTGGAAGAATCGTCAAAAGTGTCGCCGGTGAGCACAATGTTTACATATTGGCCGCCGAAGCGTTCGACCTGGCATACTTTTTGCCTGGGGGTGGTCACCGGCATAAAGATTGTGCCGGGAACCTGCAGGGCTTTGCAAGAATAAGCAACCCCCTGGGCATGGTTTCCGGCGCTGGCGCAGACCACCCCGGCGTTCAGGGATTCTTCGGCAATCGACCGCATCAGGTTGTAGGCCCCTCTTATTTTAAAAGACCTGACCACCTGCAAGTCCTCGCGCTTCAGGAAGACGCCGCACCCGTACTTCTCCGAAAGGATCTCGCTTTTCTGCAAAGGCGTTTTGTTGATTGTCCCCTTAAGGACCTGTCCGGCCTTGATTATTTCGGCAATGGTTAGTTTGTTCATTAATAAGCACACTCCTTATCCTTGATGAATATGCAGGTGTAATAAAAAACCTCTCCTCCCCGGGGTTGATTCCCTTAACCCTAGGGACGAGAGGTTTTCCCGTCGTACCACCCTAATTCTCCACTGGTTCGCACCAATGGACTCGACGAGTCGCAAGCTCTGAGAGCTTTTAAACTCCGGTCCGGTAACGGGGACCTCGCCCGTTTTCACGGGCTGCCGGCATCGCTTACTGGCATGATCGCCGTTTTCAGCTAGCAGTTCAGGAGTGATCATTGCATACCGTTTTGCTGCCGGTTCTCAGCGCAAGCCGGTTCTCTGTAAGCAAAGTTCGGGCATCTTTCTCTCCGTCGGAACTTTTCTCGTATGAATTTTATTAGTCACTATCATAAAGAAGGAAAAGCGAAATGTCAATCACTTAATCATTGTTTTTAATCATTGTTTTTCTGCTTGCTTTTGTTTTTTACTGGTATAATAAGCTTAAATATATGCCTGCCGGATCAAGTAAATAATAAAGCGGGATTGTTTTTATTAAACTATGAAGGGAGGTCTGTTAATGGTTAAGAGGATCGGGATCCTGACCAGCGGAGGCGACGCTCCGGGCATGAACGCGGCGATTAGGGCGGTGGTGCGTACGGCGATTTACCACCGCCTGGATGTTATCGGGATAAAGAGGGGTTACTGCGGTTTAATAAACGGGGAGTATACCAGAATGAACCTGGGCTCTGTGGCCGACATCATTCACCGGGGCGGCACCGTCCTGGGAACGGCCCGCTGCGAAGAGTTTTACAGGGAAGAGGGCCGCCACACCGCCCTTGAAAAAATGCGTGAAGCCGGCATCGACGGCCTTGTCGCGATCGGCGGCGATGGTACGTTCCGGGGGGCGGTAAGGCTTAACGAGATGGGAATGCCGACCATCGGGGTCCCCGGCACCATAGACAACGACATACCGTGCACCGACAGGACCATCGGCTTCGATACGGTGGTGAATACCGTCACTGACGCAATCAATAAAATAAGGGATACGGCCACCTCCCACGAGCGGATTTTCATCATCGAGGTTATGGGCAGGAATTCAGGGTGCATAGCCCTGGCTGCGGGGTTGGCCGGCGGGGCTGAATCAATCCTTATCCCGGAAATACCGTTGGATTTGAATGCGGTCGTGGAGAACATCAAGCGGGGAAAGGCCAGGGGAAAACGGCACAGCATCATCATCCTGGCCGAGGGAGTCGCCCACAGCCTGGAGATCACCGAGGAGATCAGGAGATTGACGGGGATGGACACGCGCCTGACTATCCTGGGTTACCTGCAGCGCGGGGGCAGCCCCACTGCTCAGGACCGCATCCTGGCGAGCCGCATGGGAGCCGAGGCTGTCCGCCTCTTAATGCGCGGGGAAAAGAGCAAGATGGTGGCCGCCGAAGGCGACCAAGTAAAGGGCATTGATCTGGAGTGGGTCTTGAGCCAGACGAAGGAAATAAATTACGAAGATTACCGCCTGGCGGGAGTCCTTTCGATCTAGAAACCGGAAACCGGGCAAAGGAGAATATTTCATGACGGAAGCACGGAACTTTGTTTCCTTGGGGATCAGGCCGGAGTTTCAAGAAATACTGGCCCTCCAAAATATTATCGTGCCGACAGAAGTACAGGCTAGAACCATACCCGCGATCCTTGCGGGGCGCAACCTTGTTGTCCAATCGCCGACAGGGACCGGCAAAACACTGGCTTATTTGCTTCCTCTTATGGAAAAAATCAGTATTGGAGGCAGGTATCTAGAAGTTCTGGTTCTCGCTCCCTCACGGGAACTTGCCGTCCAGGTGGTTGGGGTCGCGCGTGAACTGGCCGGGGAGCGGTTTAAAGCGGTCGCGCTTATCGGGGGAGCCAGCCAGGCCCGCCAGCTGGATGTCCTCAAGGAGAAGCCGCAAATAGCCGTAGGAACACCCGGCCGTGTGCTTGACCTCCTGAAAAAACGGAAGATTAACGCCCAGGCGGTGCGCGCCGTGGTGGTCGATGAGGCCGATAAGATGCTTTCCGCGGGGTTTATGAAGGATGTGGCGGCGATCTTGAAGGCGACCCTAAAAACGAGGCAGGTACTCTTTTTTTCAGCCACCATTTCCCGGGAAATAATTGAAAAAGCTCCCGGATTGATGCAGGAGCCGGAATTTATTATTATCGACAGCGGCGGCCGCATCCCGGCCTCTATCAGGCACCTTTACGTCATGTGCGACGGGACCAGGAGAACGGAAACTCTTTCCCGGCTGCTCAATTCTTTTCGACCCCGGAAATCACTGGTCTTTATCCAGCACAGCGAAGGGACGGGGCCTCTGGCCGGCCGGTTGCAGGAACTGGGATTTGCGGCGGCGGCACTTCACAGTGAACTTTCGCCGCTTCACCGCCGGGACGTGCTGCGGGCCTTTCGCCGGGGAAAGGCCGCGGTGCTGGTGACGACAGATCTTTTGGCCAGGGGTATGGATGTTGAAAACATCGAATTCGTTTTCAATTATGACCTCCCGCCGGACGAGGAATTTTACCTTCACCGCGCCGGGCGCACGGGCCGGGCAGGGAACCTCGGCACAGTTGTCACGCTGGTGGAAGAGAGACAGAAATTTGTAATCGCCAAGTTTGAAAAATACCTGAGAAGAAGATTTATCCAGGTTGGCCTTGATCGGGAAAACAGGGTTTTTGAGATCAAGTACCGGCATAAGAACAACAACTCTTCCCAAATGCGGCCGGGGGACAAGAAGGAAAATCCGAAGAAAGGCGGGTCCGGAGCGCTGGATGGATAAAAAAAAGCTCAAAGACATCGTTTTGATGGCCCTGGGATGGTTTTTTCTCTTGCTTGGCGTGGTTGGCCTGTTTTTGCCCGTACTGCAGGGAATCCTCTTCATAATAATCGGCCTGTACTTTCTTTCAAAAAAGTCACGCTGGGCCAAGAACTTGCTGTTCAGGTTTAAATCCAGGTACCCGGCGGTTTATGAAAGATTGAAGGAGCTGAAACGCAAGCTCAAGCGTTAAAGGCAAACGAGAATGGCCTTATCTGTCCTGCTCATTATATGCTAAACTGTCTCTTTTAATATGGTCACCGGTTTAATATATTAAAAATAAATATCAATACAGGTAACCATACTAATGAAGAGAATGATTTGCGGGGGTAGGAACAATGAATGAGCGGTATGAATTAAACAAAAATTTGGCCCAGATGCTAAAAGGCGGAGTAATCATGGATGTGACCAGCGCCAAGGAAGCGGAAATCGCCCAGGAGGCGGGGGCGGTCGCCGTGATGGCCCTGGAGAGGGTGCCTGCCGATATCAGAAAACAGGGCGGCGTGGCCAGGATGTCGGATCCTAAGGTTATTAAAGAAATCAAAAACGCGGTTACGATTCCCGTTATGGCCAAGGTTAGAATTGGTCATTTCGTAGAGGCCCAAATCCTTGAAGCGCTGGGAATTGACTATATTGATGAAAGCGAGGTTTTAACCCCAGCTGATGAAATGTACCATATCGACAAGCATAGTTTTAGAATTCCTTTCGTTTGCGGCGCAAAAAACTTGGGAGAAGCCTTAAGAAGGATTGGCGAGGGAGCCGCCATGATCAGGACCAAGGGAGAGGCTGGTACGGGAAATATAGTCGAAGCCGTAAGGCACATGAGAACCATCATGTCGGAAATAAGGAGACTTAAAAACCTTCCCCCAGAGGAACTGATGACTGCGGCAAAAGAAATGGCTGCTCCCTATGATTTGGTGGTAAGAGTGGCTGAAGAGGGCAGGCTGCCGGTGGTAAATTTTGCAGCAGGCGGAATAGCAACTCCGGCTGATGCCGCTTTGATGATGCAGTTAGGCAGTGAGGGAGTGTTTGTCGGTTCTGGAATTTTCAAATCTTCCGATCCTAAAAAAAGAGCCAGGGCTATAGTCAAAGCAACCACGTACTACGACCGGCCTGAAATTATTGCCGAAGTGTCGGAAGACCTGGGCGAAGCCATGCCCGGCATGGAAATATCCCAGATATCACCTGAAAAAATCCTTTCCACCAGGGGATGGTAATAGTGATCAATATCGGCGTTCTCGCCATGCAGGGTTCTGTTAACGAACATCTCCGCATGCTGTCGAGAATCCGGGGAATAAACCCATGCGAAGTAAGGCTTGAGTCTGATTTGGAAATGGTATCCGGCTTGATACTGCCCGGCGGCGAAAGCACTACTATCGGCAGGCTGCTTAAAGATTCCGGGTTGGACGAAAAAATAATAAAAAGGGCTCATGAAGGGATGCCTCTTTGGGGCACTTGCGCAGGCATGATTCTCCTGGCTAAAGAAATAGTGAACGAGAATTACTTCCATTTGGGATTGATGGATATAGTGGTGAGGAGAAATGCCTATGGGGGACAATTGAACAGTTTTATTTCGAAAATGAAAGTCCCGCAAGTCTCTAACGATGTTATTCCCCTGGTCTTTATCAGGGCTCCCTGGGTGGAGCGGGTAGGCGGGAACGTTAAAGTCCTGGCTAAATTCAATGGCAGGATAATTGCGGTACAACAGAATAACCTGCTGGCTACTTCGTTTCATCCCGAATTAACTGGCGATCTTTCTTTTCACCAGTATTTTGTTAAAATTGTTGAAAGATATAAGCAAGACAAAAAGGCTGCTCTACAGCTGCCTTTTTGTGGGGGATAGAGTTAGCTTGAAAGGGGAAAGGATGAGCAATGAAATGAATAAAATAGCAAAATTTTTTGAAAGAGACAGGTTCGCTGCTTTTGCCGGGATAAGGCTTGTTGAGGTTGAGCCGGGCCGCGCAGTAGCCGAGATGGAAATTTCGGATAATCATTTGAATGCCGTAGATGTTGTTCAGGGCGGCGCAATATTCACCCTGGCGGATTTTGCCTTTGCGGCCGCTTCAAATTCGCACGGGCAGGTTGCGCTGGCAATTAACGCCAACATATCGTATTTTCACCCGGCCAGGGGGCAAAAACTGACTGCTGAAGCTAAGGAGGTTTCAGCGAGCAACAAGCTGGCCAGCTATAACGTCGATGTATTTGATGATGATAAGAAGCTGGTGGCCAGGTTTAGCGGGATGGTCTACCGGAAGAAGGACCGGATCGAATTTTGAAAAAAAACTAATCCAAGGGAGGTCTGAGCAATATGCTGGATATTTTGCTGAAAAGAAGGAGCATAAGAGAATATCATAGGACTGCAAGGATTTGACAGCGATGAAATAAACAACGGCAGCCATTGCACCGCTGGCCAGAAGGCCAAGTACATCCCCCATCAGCAGGCTTAAAACGGCCAACGCAGCCAGAGCACCTGAAAAATAGGTGGCTTGTTTTATGGCTTCCCGGAAATGATCTCCTGTTTTGGCTTGGGATGCAGCTGCTCCACTCGCGGCCGGTGGGGCGTAGGGGCCGGATTTTATTCTTGCACCACAGGAAGAACAGAAGGAATCGCTTTGCTCCACTTTGTTTCCGCATTGTTCGCAGTAAGGCATATTAGCGCCTCCTTGTTATCGTGCTATTTAACGGGTGTTCCGCAGTTGGAACAGAACTTGGCGTTTTCAGCATAGGTTGCTCCGCAGTTGCGGCATATGTTGGCCGGTTGTTCAACTCCGCCGGTAGGCGCCGGTTCGCCACACGCGCCGCAAAATTTCGCTTGAGGGTTAAGGGCAGTCCCGCATTTTGCGCAAGGATTGCCGGCGTAAAAGGCGCCGCCGGACTGAATTGCCGGCGCAGCGTAAAGGAATGATTCCATGGTTTCCAGGAGACGGTTTATTTCACGCCGCGACTGGCCGTAATCAATCACCTGCCCCCTGCTTTTGCTCTCAATGCTGATCGCGGTTTTTCCCGGTTCAAGCTCTGTCAGCCTGATGCTCATCGCGACTCCGAAGGGACATAGGACAGATACGCCGCTCTTGGTTTCCAGCACTCCCTGTTTCTGGTCGCTTGACTGCACAGTCCAGTTCAGTTTGCTGCAAGCTTGGGTTATTGCCTCCCAAGACTTGTCCAGCGGTGCGGAGTATGTTCTTGTTTCATGTTTGACTGACATTCCCACAACTCCTTTATTTTTTTATTTTAATGCCGCACCCGGCACAAAACTGGGCATCGGCATTTATTCTTTGGCCGCAGTTGACGCAGAACAGGGGTGGTTGTTGACCGGCTTGACTGCCGGGGGTAGGCTTGCCGCTTATAATATCGAGGTACTCGCTGGTGTCCATCCATTTCAAAAGCTCGGCGGAACGCATCACCGTCCAGGGATGGTTTTGGCTGGCAATGACCAGGAATTTGGCGATGCGGTCAAGCGTATCATAGTCATAGCCTTCAAATTCCCGGGACTGCTGGATGAATTCTTCAACGACAAGGGAGTTATAATACTTGAGCGGTACTCCGGCCATCTTTATGAAAGCGCTGACAGCATCATCGATACTTTGACAGGTAAGTAGTCCCGCCCGATCGGCTGTAAATTCCGACATCCTGGCCCAATGCAGCAGCGCCAGTTGCAATCCGGCCGAAAACAGCTCTCCGACGCCCAGGGTGGCTTTGCCTATTATCTCGCCCAGGATGGGGATGACCTTGGCCATCTGGTGATAAAGTACGTGCCTGCTTTTTATATGTCCCAGCTCATGCCCGATAATAAAAAGAAGCTCGTTGCGGTTCATCAGGTCAACGCAGCCGGAGAAGAGAACAACGAGAGGCTTTTCAACACCCATGGTCATGGCGTTGATCTGGTAGTCCCATTTGAATTGAACCATGGTTATTCATTAAGGAAATATTGTCCCCGGGGTCCAGATCAATATTTCCGCAGATAAAAACGAGGGGAAGACGCGCGAAATAATAGCGTTAAGCGCGTCTTCTTAATTTTCCGGGAGGCGCTAAATTTTACGGGCATTTGGGCGTTTGGGCGGGTTTAGCGAGGATGTTTTCGTGGCAAGATATATGGATGTAAACAAAAACTTATGGCTGTTGAAAGGCAGGACAGGAAGAATGACCCCTGGCTATCCCACACCTCACGACAGGTACTTGTTTCACCAGGGCACCCTGTATAAGAGTTACCAAATGATGGGAGCCCACTTGCGGGAAGAGGGCGGCAAAAAAGGCGTGCGTTTCACCGTGTGGGCGCCCAACGCCCGCTCGGTCGGCGTGGCAGGAGACTTTAACCGGTGGGACGGCGAAAGGCATGCCATGCAAAAGGTTGAGGAATCAGGGCTTTGGACTATTTTCATTCCCGGGCTGGGAGAAGGAGAGAAATACAAATACCAGATCATGACCCATTACGGCGAATCGCTGCTGAAAGCCGACCCCTATGCCTTTTATGCCGAACTGCGGCCAAGGTCGGCCTCCATAGTATACAGCCTGGAGGGCTACGAATGGCACGACCGGGAATGGCTGGAACGCCGGCAACAACAGGCCGTGTATGACCAGCCGGTCAATATCTACGAGGTTCATTTGGGTTCCTGGAAACAAAAAAAGGACGGGTCGTTTTACACGTACAGGGAACTGGCCCATGAGCTGGTCGATTATGCCGCGGAAATGGGTTACACCCACCTGCAGGTCCTTCCTATAATGGAGCACCCTTATGACGGTTCTTGGGGTTACCAGACAACGGGTTACTATGCCGTGACCAGCCGTTACGGCACTCCCCACGACTTCATGTACTTTATCGACTGCTGCCACCAGCGGGGTCTGGGCGTAATCCTGGACTGGGTCCCCGCTCATTTCTGCCGGGACGGGCACGGCCTGATCAACTTTGACGGCACCCGCCTTTACGAGGCTGAAGAGCTTTACGGTTGGGGCACCCTGCGCTTCGATTACGGCAGGCCGGAGGTGATGAGCTTTCTCATTTCCAATGCCGTCTTCTGGTTTGATGTGTTTCACGTGGACGGATTGAGGGTGGACGCCGTGGCGAGCATGCTGTACCTGGACTACGGCAAGGAGCCCGGGCAGTGGATACCAAACAGGTACGGGGGAAACGGCAACCTGGAAGCGATAGCCTTTCTCAAAAAGCTTAACGAAACAGTGTTCTCTTATTTCCCCAATGTCATGATGGTGGCGGAAGAATCCACGGAATGGCCTTTCGTAACTGGTCCCACGTATATCGGTGGGCTGGGATTCAATTACAAGTGGAACATGGGGTGGATGAACGACGTGCTTGTCTACATGCAAAAGGACCCGATTTACCGGTCCTGGCACCACGACCTGCTCACCTTCTCCTTTCTTTACGCTTTTTCGGAGAATTTCATATTGCCCATGTCCCATGACGAAGTTGTTCACGGAAAAAGGTCGTTGATTGAAAAAATGCCGGGCGATTACTGGCAAAAATTTGCCAATTTGCGCGTTTTCCTCGGTTATATGATGTCCCATCCAGGCAAAAAGCTGCTCTTTATGGGTGGGGAGTTTGCCCAGTTTATTGAATGGCGGTATTACGAGGGACTGGAATGGAATCTCCTGGATTTCGAGATGCACAGAAAATTCCATCACTATGTTAAAAGCCTGAACCTGCTGTACCGGGAACGCAGGGCCCTTTGGGAACAGGACCACGGGTGGGAAGGTTTCGAGTGGATTGATTGCCATAACAACTCGCAAAGCATCATCCTGTTCAGGAGAAAGGGAAAAAAGCGAGAAGACGACCTGCTGGTTCTATGCAATTTTACCCCCCAGTACTACGAAGGTTTCCGCATCGGAGTACCAGCTGACGGGTTTTATGAAGAGATTTTTAACAGCGACCTGGAACATTATGGCGGTTCGGGCAAAAAGAATTCCGGCCGGTTGAAGGCTGAAAAAATTCCTTGGCATAGCCGGCCCCATTCCCTGGAAATCAAAGTTCCGCCGCTGGCTTTTGTCCTCTTTAAAAAGGTTGGCGAAAATAAAAATTGACACCTCTGGGGAACAATAAAAATACTAGCTGTTTCACGAGCGAGGGTTGATAATGCTGGCAGACGCAGGTGGTTTTAAAAAAAAATTCAAGGAAAGGTTTCTTTCTTTATACGGCAAGGACTTTACGCAGGGCAGCCCAATCCAGCATTTCATGACGCTGGCCAGCATGGTCCGCGATGAGATTAGCAGGAATCTGCATGAAACTGGGCAAATCTATGGCCGCAGCCGGGAGAAAAAAATGTATTATTTTTCCATCGAATTCTTACCCGGCCGTTTTCTCATGACTTATCTTCATTACCTGGGCGTCAAGGAGACGGTGGAAAAAGGGCTTGCGGAACTAGGAATAAGCCTGGACATAATTAAAGACCAGGAACAGGACCCCGGTCTTGGGAACGGGGGGTTGGGCAGGCTGGCTTCCGCTTTTCTCGATTCACTGGCTTCATTGGGCATGCCGGGATTTGGCTGCGGCATCCGCTACCGCTACGGCCTTTTTGAACAAAAAATTGTCAACAAGGAACAGGTGGAATTGCCCGACAACTGGCTGCAGGACGGCTGCCCCTGGGAATACCGGAGGCCGGAAGAGGCTGAAACAGTGAAATTCGGCGGTCATGTCAGTATTCACTTCCATAACGGCAAGCCTTTTTTCATCCATGAAAACTACGAGTCAATAAGGGCTGTCCCGTATGACATCCCCATTCTCGGCTACCGCAACAATGCGGCCAATGTGCTGCGCATCTGGAGCGCGGAAGCGGAAAACATCGATTTCGAATTTCACACCTTTTCGCGCGGGGAGTACGCCCGGGCCTTCGCTGACAAAATATACGCGGAATCTATCTCCCAGGTGCTTTATCCCGACGACAGCACTTTTGAGGGCAGAAAACTTCGTTTGAAACAGTCCTACTTTTTTGTTTCGGCCGGGCTCCAGAGCATCGTCCGCCAGTTTAAAAAAGAAAAGGGCAGGATGAAAAACTTTCATGAAAAAATTGCGGTCCATATCAACGATACCCATCCCGCTGTGGCTGTCGCCGAACTGATGAGGATACTTCTCGACGAGGAAGGCATGGAGTGGGATGAAGCCTGGTTGATAACGACGCGCACGATTTCCTATACCAACCATACACTCCTTCCCGAGGCCCTGGAGAGATGGCCGGTCGACCTTTTTCGGGAGCTCCTGCCGCGCATTTACATGATAGTGGAAGAAATCAATAACAGGCTGTGCCGCGAGGTGACGAATAAAGCTGAAAGGCCGCTGGAAATACTGAGGGACGTAGCGATCATCGGAGACGGCTGCATCAAAATGGCTAACCTGGCTATTGTGGGGAGCCACAGTGTCAACGGTGTCGCCAGGCTGCACACACAAATACTGAAAAACCGGGTAATGAACAGTTTTAACGAGCTTTACCCGGGCAAGTTTAACAACAAGACGAACGGCATTACCCACAGGCGCTGGCTGTTAGTGACCAATCCCTGGTTGAACGAGTTTTTGCTGGAAACCATCGGGACGGGGTGGCTTAATGACCCCAACGAACTGGAAAAGCTTGCGGCTTTCGTGGATGAACCTGCCGCCCAGGAAGGGATTGAAAGGGTAAAACTGCGCAACAAGGAAAGGCTGGCCAGGTTTATACAGGAAAAATACGGCGTTACCGTTGATCCACATTCTATTTTCGATATTCATATAAAGAGGATTCACATGTACAAAAGGCAGCTTCTTAATGCCTTTCATATCTTGGACCTCTACAACCGCCTGCGAGAAAAGCCCGATCTGGACATTGTCCCGCGGACGTTCATCTTTGGCGGGAAAGCGGCTCCCGCTTATTTCCTGGCCAAGCGCGTCATCAAGCTCATCAATACGATGGCCGACCTGATCAACCATGACCAAAGGATTAAAGAAAAAATAAAAATCGTTTTCCTGGAAAACTACAATGTTTCTCTGGCCGAACTCGCTTTTCCCGCCGCTGATGTAAGCGAACAGATTTCCACCGCCAGCAGGGAAGCTTCAGGCACCGGCAACATGAAATTCATGATGAACGGGGCGGTAACTATTGGGACCATGGACGGGGCCAACATCGAGATTATGGAGCGGGTGGGACCGGATAATTTCATTGTCTTTGGACTGACGGCGGAGGAGGTTTTGAATTATTACGCCTTTGGCGGGTACAGCGCTTGGGAGATTTACTGCGAGGACACCAGGGTCAAAAAGATCTGCGACCAGCTGGTGAACGGTTTTCTTCCGGGAGGCTTTCAGGCAATATTTGATTACCTGTTTCACCACAATGACGAGTTCTTTGTCTTGAAGGATTTTGCTTCTTACGTGGATGCCCAAAACAGGCTTATGGAAAAATTTAAGGATAAACAGAATTGGAGCAGGATGCGCCTGCAAAACATCGCTCATTCCGGTTTCTTTTCCAGCGACAGGACGATCAGCGAATATGCGCAGGAAATCTGGAAAATAAAACCTGTCATGGCGAAGAAAGCGTTTAACCCCTTAAAAAAATAAAAAGGAGAATGAAATGATGCCGACTAAAGAATGCATTGCCATGCTCTTGGCGGGAGGACAGGGAAGCCGCCTGAGGGTTCTCACCAAGAACCTTGCCAAACCCGCTGTTCCGTTTGGAGGCCAGTACCGAATCATTGATTTCAGCCTCAGCAACTGCGCCAATTCGGGGATTGACACTGTGGGTGTACTGACCCAGTATAAACCGCAGCTTCTTAATTCTTACATCGGGACGGGGAGTTCCTGGGACCTCTTTTGCCGTAACGGAGGGGTTACGATCCTGCCGCCTTATGTGGGCGAGGACGGGGGACACTGGTACCGCGGTACGGCGCATGCCGTTTACCAGAACCTTGATTTCATAGACAAATACAGGCCTGAACATGTTTTAATCCTGTCGGGCGATCACATATATAAGATGGATTACTCCCAGTTGATAAAATATCATAAAGAAAAAAACGCCGATATCACCATTGCGGTGATTGAGGTGCCCTGGGATGAGGCCGGGCGCTTCGGGATCATGAGCATGAACGAAGAAGGGGAGATTACCGAATTCGAAGAAAAACCGCGCTGCCCCAAAAGCAACCTTGCTTCCATGGGTGTGTACGTTTTTAAAACGGAAGTTCTCAAGTACAACCTGATCAGGGATGCCGCAGACCCCGCTTCGGATAACGATTTCGGCAAAAATGTCATACCCAGGATGCTTAAAGAAAAACAAAAAATGTTCGCCTATCCCTTCCAGGGATACTGGAGGGATGTCGGCACCATCGACAGCTACTGGCTGGCCAGCATGGACATTCTTGACGATAAAGCCCCGCTTGATATATTTGATTCCTCCTGGGCGATTTATTCCGTCATCTCGCCCCAGCCGCCCCATTTTCTGGCCGGTTCGGCCAGGGTCAAGAATTCCATGGTTTCCGACGGCTGTTTTATTTACGGGGAAGTGGAAAACTCCATTCTTTTTCCGGGAGTGACTGTAGCCAGGGAAACGAGAATAAGGGACTCCATCGTCATGTCAAATGTCAGGATTGAAAGCAACGTTTTGATTGAAAGGGCTATCATCGGCGAAAACACCGTGGTGGGAGAAGGATCCATTATCGGCGGGGAATTCAGCGGCGACGAACAGTCCAGCTTTCGCAGCTTCACGGGTGATTTGCGGATAACCGTGGTGGAAGAGCACCTCACCCTGCCGCCCAATACGCGCATCGGGGTCGTTTTACGGATGAAAAGAGCGGAAAGCAAGCTCAGCGGGGTAGCCGGGGTATAAGGGACGTAAGGCGATGAAAAATGTGATGGGGATTATTCACCATGTGAAAAATGAAGGGAATTTAAAAGAAATCACCCGCCAGCGCTGCCTGGCCGCTGTTCCTTTTGGAGGCAGGTATCGCCTGGTGGACTTTGCGCTCTCCAATATGGTCAACGCAGGCATGCGCAACATCGGGATAGTTACGTCAATCAACATGAGGTCTCTTCTTGACCACCTTGGAAGCGGCAGGGAGTGGGGTCTTGATAAAAAGCAGGAAGGGCTTTTTATCTTGCCGGCTGCTCATGCCGGGGAAAGCAAAAACGCACGCAAAGTTGACCTGGAAGACATGCACGTCAACCTTGATTATTTAAAGCGCAGCCGTCAAAAATTTGTCGTTGTTTCGGGCAGCAACATGGTCTGCAACATCGATTTCAAGCGCATCTTTCTCTTTCACCAGGAAATGCAGTCCGACCTTACGCTGGTTTATAAAGAGGATTACCCGTTTGGCGGTGATGACCTTGAAGGCAACGTGTTCCTGGAAACCGGGCCCGGCGGGAGAGTGCTGGCGGTTCGCGGCAGGCCTGCTGTTAAAAAGAGGCACAGGGTTTCCATGGACATTTACTTGCTGAGCAAGGAACTGCTGGTCCAAATAGTGGAACACTGCGCCGCTGCGGGCAAGTGGGACCTGGTGAAAGATATTATTGCCGGCAGTATAAAAGAACTAAGGGTTTACGGGTATGAGCACCGGGGATACCTGGCCATCATCAATTCCCTGGGCGGTTACCTGCGCCGCCACCTGGAGCTGTTAAATCCCGAAATCTGGCAGGAACTGTTTTTCCGGCACGGAACAATTTATACGAAACTTAAAGACGGCCCGCCCACCAAATACTTTGAGAATTCCGAGGTTCGTAACACCCTGGTCGCCAATGGGTGTAAAATAGAAGGTAAAGTTGAAAACAGCATACTTTACCGCGGGGTTAGAATAGCGAGGGGAGCGGTGGTCAAAAACAGCGTGGTCATGCCCAAGGCGGAAATTGAAGAAGAAGCTGTACTGGACGGTGTGATTCTTGACAAGAACGTTCGCGTGAGAAAAGGAGCCCGGCTCCTGGGGGACCAGAACAGGCCCTTGGTCGTGCCTAAGAATGCCCTGGTTTGAAAAACGGAGAGGAGCATGGTGATGAAGGTTTTGTTTGCGGCTTCCGAAGCGTCGCCTTTTGCCAGGACCGGAGGGTTGGGAGAAGTTGTGGGGAGTTTGCCCAAGGCTTTGAACCGGCTTGGCGCCGACGCGCGGGTGATCATACCCAAGTATGGGACGATTGCGGCGGAGTATAAAAAAAACATGAAGAATATCGGGAATGTTACCGTGCCCGTAGCTTGGCGCCGTCAGTATTGCGGCGTTGAAAAACTGGAGCGGGAAGAGGCAACCTATTATTTTCTGGATAATGAATATTATTTTAACAGGGAAAACATTTATGGTTATTACGACGAAGCGGAAAGGTTTTCCTTTTTTTGCCGGGGTGTGGTGGAAACACTAAAAATCCTTGATTTTTCGCCCGAAATCATTCACTGCCACGACTGGCAGGCTGCTTTGATCCCGCTTTTTTGGAGAGAGTTTTGCTCCGGCCAACAAGGGCATGCCCCGGTGAAGACGGTTTTTACGATTCATAACCTTAAGTACCAGGGAGTATTCACCCACTGGATACTTCACAACATCCTGGGTTTGGGCGACGAGTACTTTACTCCTGACAGGCTTGAATATTATGGAAAAGTAAACATCTTAAAAGCGGGAATTGTTTTTAGCAACAGCCTTACTACTGTCAGCAGGACATACGCGGAGGAAATAAAATATCCCTTTTTTGGGGAAGGCCTGGATGGGCTGATCAGGGCCCATGAACATAAACTGCGCGGCATCTTAAACGGGCTGGATTACAATGACTATGATCCGGAAATGGATTATAATATTTATGTAAATTACAACCAAAACCCGGATTTTAAGCAGGAAAACAAGGCGAAACTGCAGGAAGAACTCGCCCTGCCGGTGAACAAAAATATCCCTTTGCTGGGGGTCGTTACCCGCTTGACTGTCCAGAAGGGCCTAGATTTGCTGATACATATTCTTGACGAACTGCTGGAGCTTGACGTTCAACTGGTGGTCTTGGGCGCGGGCGAGGAAAAATATGAGCAGTTTTTTTCCGAGAAAGCTTCGTGCTGCCCGCAAAAATGCCGTACCGTTTTAAAGTTCGATGAAGTCCTGGCCCGTAAAATATATGCGGCTTCCGACCTGTTTTTGATGCCGTCTCTTTTTGAACCGTGCGGCTTGAGCCAGTTAATAGCCCTTCGTTACGGAGCGCTTCCCGTGGTAAGAGAGACGGGCGGGCTGAAGGACACGGTTAGGCCTTACAATGAAAAAACGGGTGAAGGGAACGGCTTTACCTTTGCCAATTATAACGCCCATGAATTACTGTTTACCATCAAAAGGGCCCTTTTACTTTACCGTGAGCGAGAAACCTGGAACAGGCTGGTAGCCAACGCCTTGCAATCAGATTACAGCTGGGAGAAATCGGCGCGCGAGTATTATTCCTTGTACCGGGAACTGGCAGCAAAGCCGGTTTTGAAAGAGGGGGCTGTCGTTTAAATGGACTGGATTGTGCACGATTCTCAGGATGCTTTTTACCGCAGTCCCTTTGGAGCTGTGCCGTGCGGCAGCCGGGTCAGGCTGCGTTTAATGGTGCATTCCAAGGAAACAGTCGATTCAGCTAATGTGCGTTTGTGGAAAGAAGGCAGCGAGATAAACCTTGAAATGAGGCCAATCCAGCACAAAGAAGGGATGCGGGTCTATGAGGCCGAATTCGAGGCTTCGGCGGAACCGGGCCTTCTCTGGTACTATTTCTATGTAGTCAGGGGAAACAGCGTCTATTATTACGGAAATAATCACCAGCGCCTGGGGGGCAAAGGGGTCATCCAGGAACAGCCGCCCCCGTCCTACCAGGTCACTGTTTACAGTGCCGGTTTTACTGTTCCCGCCTGGTTCAAGGAAACGGTCTTGTACCAGATCTATGTGGACCGCTTCTTTAACGGGCGTGAAGACGGGCGCGTCTTAAACCCCAGGAAAGGCAGCCTCATCCACGGTTCCTGGGACGATACCCCGCTTTATGTCAGGGACCCGGGAGACCACGGCATCAGGCGCTGGACATTTTTTGGCGGCAACCTGGAAGGGGTGATCAAGAAGCTCCCCTATTTACAAGACCTGGGAATAGGAGCGCTTTACCTCAATCCCATTTTCGATTCCCCCAGCAACCACAAGTACGATACGGGAGACTACCTGAACATAGATCCCATGTACGGGGACAACGAGACCTTTCGCCTGCTGTGCGAGAAAGCGAAAGAATACGGCATAAGAGTCATCCTTGACGGGGTTTTCAGCCACACCGGCAGCGACAGCATCTATTTCAACAAGGAAGGCAATTATCCCGGTTTGGGCGCCTACCAGTCAAAAGAGTCCCCGTACTACAGATGGTTTCGTTTTATCGAGTATCCTCACACCTATGAATCCTGGTGGGGGATTGACACCCTTCCCAATGTCGAGGAAATGGAACCCTCCTACCAGGAATTCATCATTGACGGCGAGAACAGCGTGGTAAAATACTGGATGAAAATGGGAGCAGCGGGCTGGAGATTGGATGTCGCCGACGAATTGCCGGACAAATTTATCAAGAAACTGCGCCGGACCATGAAAAGGCTTGATCCTGAATCCGTGCTCATTGGCGAGGTATGGGAAGACGCCTCCAACAAGGTGAGTTACGGGCATAGCCGGGCCTTCCTGTGGGGCGAGGAGCTCGATTCCGTGATGAACTACCCCTTTCGTCGGCATTTGCTGGATTTCATACTGGGCAAAAAAGACGCGCTCCAGTTTCACCGGCAAATGATGAGCCTTTACGAAAACTATCCCCGGGAAGCTTTTTTCGCCTCGATGAACCTGGTGGGGAGCCACGACGTGGCCCGCATCCTGACTTTGCTGGGCGAAGGGGCCCCGGGAGAGCACCTTGGCGAAATAGAAAAAGAGAAGGCCAGGCTTTCGCCTCAAAAAAAGGCACTCGGCCTGGCCAGGCTCAGGCTTGTGTCCGCCATTCAAATGACCTTTCCCGGCGTTCCCTGTCTTTACTACGGTGATGAAGCCGGGATGGAAGGTTATGCCGATCCTTATAACCGGGGTCCGTACCCGTGGGGAAGAGAAGAACAGGGGTTGCTTGAATGGTACAGGAAAATCATAGCGCTGCGCAACAATCACCAGGCCCTGAAGGCTGGTGACTGGTTTTTACTCGCCGCCGAAGGGGATGTCTACGGCTACCTGCGGCAAAAAGGAAGCGAGCGGATCGCCGTTTTCGTCAACAGGAACGTGAAAGATGAGGCAGCAGTACTTGCGGATATGAACAGGTGGGGTGAAGGCGCCTGGCAGGATTTGCTTGACCAACACGGGAAGCTGGTGGTGGAAAAAAGCAGGACGGAAGTGCGCCTTTCACCCCTGGAAGCGAAAATTTTTTTAAAAAATGACTGACCGGAAGGATTACTTAATCAGGTTAAACGGCCTGCCGGATGTGAAGAATCAGACATACCGGCATATCGGAAAACAGCAAGCGGTGGCAACAGCCGGCGACGCAGGAGGTATTTGCTTGAAATTAGACAGGGCAAGCGGTATTCTGCTTCATCCCACTTCTTTACCTTCCGCCTACGGGATCGGTGAACTGGGTAAAGAGGCTTTTTCCTTTGTTGATTTCCTTGCCGGTTGCGGGCAAAAAATATGGCAGGTGCTGCCGCTGAATCCGGTCGGATTCGGTTATTCACCGTATCAATCATTTTCGGCCTTTGCCGGCAACCACCTTTTGATCAGCATCGATATGCTCCTGGAAGAAGGACTGCTGGACGAAAAGGAAGTTGAACCCATACCCGAATTCGCGGGGCAGGGTGTGGACTACCCCGTGGTGCTCAAGTATAAGTATTCGCTTTTTTTGAAGGCGTACTTGAAGGCCAGAACCCTGCCGCGCCGCAAAAGCTACAGCGATTTTGTGCAAAAAAATCACTACTGGCTCTATGATTATGCTTTCTTTATGGCTTTAAAGGAATATTTCAACGGCCTGCCCTGGAACCAGTGGGAGCCGGGGATCGCTTTCCGCAAACCGGAGGCGCTGGAGCGTTACGGGGAGATGCTGGCCGACAAGATAGAATTCCACTGTTTTTTGCAGCACTTGTTTTTCAGCCAGTGGGCTTCGCTAAAGAGGTATGCGGCGGAAAAAGGCATTCGCCTCGTCGGCGACCTTCCCCTGTTTATATCATATGACAGCGCCGATGTCTGGGTTTATCCCCACCTGTTTGAACTGGATAGGGAGGGGTACCCGGCCAGGGTTGCCGGCGTGCCGCCGGACTATTTCAGCAAAACAGGCCAGAGGTGGGGAAATCCTCATTACCGCTGGAAGGAGATGGCGCGCGATGATTATTACTGGTGGCGCGAAAGGTTTAAGACCATTCTTGGGCTGGTAGACGCGGTCCGCCTTGACCATTTTCGCGGTTTTGAGGCCTACTGGGAGATACCCGGCAGCGAGCCGACGGCGGAAAACGGGAAGTGGGTAAAAGGGCCGGGAAGAAAATTTTTTGCCGCCGTGGAAAAACACCTGGGAAAACTGCCCTTGATTGCCGAGGACCTTGGGTTTATCACGCCGGCGGTTATAGAACTGAGGGACGCTTTTGAGCTTCCGGGCATGAGAGTTTTGCAGTTTACATATGAAGAAAACATCGATTCCTGCCGGCAGAACCCAAATACCGTTTATTATACCGGCACTCACGACAACGATACCCTGTGGGGATGGTATAAGGATGTCGTGCTGTCGGGGCTGAAAAGCAGGGCCGGGCAGGGTGAAGACGCCCGCAGTATTTGCTGGGAGTTTATCGAAATAGTCCTGCAGAGCGCCTGCAGCTGGGCAGTTATCCCCCTGCAGGACGTTCTCGGCCTGGACAGCTGGGCCAGGATGAATACACCGGGCACAGTGGGAGGAAATAACTGGCGCTGGCGCTTTCTTCAGGAAGACCTGACCTGGGATACAGGAAAAAGGCTTGCCCAATTGACCGGGAAACACGGCAGGTAAGAGCCCGAAAGATAAAAGGAGGTAAAACAGTTTATGATGGATAAACATAGCGGCTGGAAACGTTTCCAAGAATACTGTTTTTGCTACCCGGAAATCGGCTTGAGTCTTGACCTCAGCCGGATGTTTTTTCCGGACGGTTTTATCAACGAGATGGAACCGGCCTTCAAGAAAGCCTTTCATGAAATGGCCGCGCTGGAAGCGGGAGCCATTTCCAACCCTGACGAAAACAGGATGGTCGGGCATTACTGGTTAAGGGACCCCCGGCTGGCCCCTTCCCGGGAGATTTCCTGCGAAATTGAGGGTAATACCCGGGAAATCAAGCGGTTTGCAAGTGAAGTGGGGCAAGGGGTTATCCGGCCGGGTAAAGAAAGAATTTTTAGGAACTTTGTCCTGATCGGCATCGGCGGCTCGGCTCTCGGCCCGCAGCTTCTGGCAGATGCCCTGTGGGATGGAGGGTTCCTCAAACCTTATTTTCTGGACAACACGGATGCCGACGGTATTGACCTTCTTCTCAAAAAACTGCGGGATAAACTGGAAGAAACCCTGGTCCTTGTCGTTTCAAAAAGCGGCGGCACCGTGGAAACATATAACGGGATGCTGGAAATCCGGCATGCGTACCTGGAAAAAGGCCTTGATTTCGCCAAGCACGCCGTTGCCGTAACCATGGCGGGCAGCAAGCTTGACCAGCTGGCCAGCGGGGAGGGATGGTTGGCCCGTTTCCCTCTTTGGGACTGGGTCGGGGGGAGATTTTCCATTACTTCGACGGTTGGACTCCTGCCGGCGGCGCTGCTGGGCATCGACATCGACTCTTTCCTGGAGGGGGCGAGGCTCTGCGACAGGGTAACACGCAAGCCTGACGTTTGTTCAAACCCGGCCGCGCTTTTGGCCGCCATGTGGTATTACGCCGCGGATGGCCGCGGGAAAAGGGACATGGTTGTTCTCCCATACAAGGACCGCCTGCAGTACCTGGCCAGGTACTTGCAGCAGCTGGTGATGGAATCTTTGGGAAAAGAACTTGACCGCGGCGGGGTGAGGGTTAACCAGGGATTGACGGTGTACGGCAACAAAGGCTCGACTGACCAGCACGCTTACGTGCAGCAGCTTTTGGACGGCGTAAACAATTTTTTTGTGACCTTTATAGAAGTGCTTTCCGATAACCGGAAGAAGCACGTTGTTATCGAGAAAAACGTTACCAGCGGCGACTACCTCCGGGCTTTCCTGCTGGGGACAAGACAGGCCCTGACCAGGAAGGGCAGGGAATCGATAACCATCACCATCAAGAAAGCGGATCCTTTTCATCTCGGTGCTTTGCTCGCCGTTTTCGAGAGGACGGTGGGATTTTACGCCAGCCTGGTCAACGTCAACGCTTACCACCAGCCGGGTGTCGAGCTGGGCAAAAAAGGGGCCGGCGTGGTTATTGAAATGCTGATCAAAATATATTCCTACCTTCATGAAAAGCCGGGAGAAGCCAGAACCGTTGGGGAAATTGCGCAGGCCATCGGTTTCCCCTTTGAAGAAGAAACAGTCTACAAGATACTGGAATTCCTTGCGGCCCAGGAGGAACGGGGCATTAAAAAAACTCCCGGAGACGGCCTTTTTGATTGCGGTTATTTCGTGTAATGCTTGATGAAACTGGAGAATGAAGCTGCCAGCCCTTGCAGGCGTTCCTGGGCGGCCTGTGCGGATTCCCCTCGCGTGGCCAGGTATATTTTCAGCTTCGGCTCGGTGCCGGACGGTCTTACACAGCACCACGACCCTTCATCCAAGACATAATAAAGCACATTGGAAACAGGCAGGTTCAAGGGTTTTTCTTTTCCAGAGGGAAGGCTCTTTTCTTTACCTGTCAGGTAATCCCTTACGGCCTGGACGCCGTAGGCTGCAAGGAAATCCGGCGTTTTCCGGCGCAGGGTGTCCATGATCAGGGCGATCTGGTTTTGGCCTTCTCTCCCGGCCAGGTTGATGTTAATCAGGGCTTCCCGATAATATCCGAACTCCGCAAAGAGCTGCTGGAGCCGTTTGTATAGGTTTAAGCCTCTTTTTTTATGATACAGCGCCATTTCCGCAATGACCAGGGCTGTTTGTATGGCGTCCTTATCCCGCACATGCTGGCCTACAAGGTAGCCGTAGCTTTCTTCGTAGCCAAAAAGGAAGGTGTATTCCCCCGATTCTTCGAATTCGGCTATTTTTTCGCCGATGTACTTAAAGCCGGTTAAAACGTCAACGTGCTTGACGCCGTATTTGGCCGCGATTTTTGCGCCCATTTCGGAAGTAACGATGGTTTTGACAATCACTCCGTTGTGGGGGATAGTGCCTTGCTGCCGGCGGGCTTGCAGCAGGTAGTCGATTAACAGCGCTCCCGTCTGGTTGCCTGTCAAATGCTGGTAGCGGCCCTCCTCGTTTTTGACGACCAGCCCGATCCTGTCGGCGTCGGGGTCGGTTACCAGGATAACGTCGGCATGCAGTTCGCCCGCCGTGCAGATGGCCAGGCTGCAGGCCGCTTCTTCTTCAGGATTGGGATAAACCACGGTGGGAAACTCCGGGTCGGCTGCGGCCTGCTGTTGAACAACGTTAAGGCCGGTAAAACCGCATTGTTCGAACAGCCTGGTCAGGGGGACCAGTCCTGTGCCGTGCAGCGGCGAGTAAACCACTTTTAATTCGTGTGCGGATTCTTTGACCATTTCTTTGTTGAGAATGAGTTTTTCGGTCTCGGCCAGGTATTTATCAAGAATTTCATCGCCGAGCCAGACCAGCAGATTTTTATCTTCGGCTTCTTTTTGATCGGCGATCTCGATGGCAAAGACATCCTCGATTTTTTCTATTTCTGTAGTGATTTTTTCGGCCAGTTCATCCGTTACCTGGCCGCCCAGCCGGTTGTATACCTTGTAACCGTTGTACTCCTTGGGATTGTGGCTGGCAGTGATGACAATGCCGGCGGCAGCCTTAAGTTCACGAACGGCAAAAGAAAGGAGCGGGGTTGGAGTGATTTCTTCAAAGACCAAGGCCTTAATCCCGTTTTTGGCCAGGACCAGCGCCGCTTCCCGGGCAAAATCCCTCGACTTGCGGCGCGAATCGTAAGCGATCACGACGCTGTTTTTTCCGGGGCTGTCCGCGCCGTGGAGGTAGTTGGCCAGGCCCTGGGTAGCTTTCCGGACGGTGTATATGTTGATCCGGTTGGGGCCGGCTCCCATAAGACCCCGCATCCCTCCCGTGCCGAATTCCAGTCCCTTATAAAAGCGTTCCTGGATGGCCTCCTTTTCGTTTTCTATGGCGGCCAGCTCGTTTTTCAGGTCGGGGCAGTTGACGTTTTCTTTCCACAGGTGGTAGTGTCTTTCAAAATCAATCATTATACATCTCCTCCTTTATCCATGGTATAATAAAATGCTGTTTATTGGAAAGCAAAAAGAAAAAATAGCCGGCGGCTTTTTATCCCCCAGCTATTGATAAAGTCGAAACGAAGGCGGGATTACTGGATTTCCAGCTTTTTGCCTTTAATTTGAGCGGGCTTTGCCCTGGGGGCTGTAACGGTTAATATACCGTCCCTGTATTCCGCCCGCGCCTTCTCTGGTTCGATTTCTACGGGCAGGGGTATGGAGCGTGAAAACGCCCCGTAATACCTTTCGGACCTGTAGATCTCTTCGTCCTTAAACTCGGCGTCTTTCCTCATTTGGCCCGATAGCCTGATGGAATTCTCGTCAACGTAAATGTTCAGGTCTTCCCTGGATACCCCCGGGAGGTCCGCTTTGATGATAATCTCTCCGGCGGTCTGGTACACGTCGATTTTTGGCGAAACGCCGCCATAAAGATGCCGGAAAGGGGAACGTTCCCAAAAGGTTCCCAGGTCCTTTGACAGGTAATCCAGTTCGCGGAAGGGATTCCATTCCACGAGATTCATAAAAAACCACTCCTTTTTTTAGCATTTCAGTAGTATAATCCCCTTTTGAAAAGTCGTTTATTCCCAATTTTATGTTATAATCAGGGGCATAAAAGATATAATATAAGATAACAACGACGGGCAAATGACGGAAACACGAACCGCGCAGGGGGGAAGATAGAATGCTTAACTTTATCCAGAATATTATTAATGAGGATATGAAAACGAACAGGTACGGCGGTCGCGTCCATACCCGCTTTCCACCCGAACCAAACGGGTATCTTCATATAGGCCATGCCAAATCCATTTGCCTGAACTTTGGAATAGCTGCGGCGAACGGCGGGCTCTGCAACCTGCGCTTTGACGACACCAATCCCAGCAAGGAAGAGGTTGAGTATGTCGAGTCAATCAAGAGGGATGTCAGGTGGCTGGGCTTTGATTGGGGGGACAGGCTTTATTTCGCCTCGGATTATTTTGATCAGATGTACGAGTATGCCGTTCAACTGATCAAAAAGGGCAAGGCTTATGTTTGCGATTTAAGCCCCCGGGAAATAAAAGAATACCGGGGCACACTGACCGAACCCGGTAAAAATAGTCCCTATCGCGAGAGGACGGTTGAAGAAAACCTCGATCTGTTTGCCAGGATGAAAAAGGGGGAATTTCCAGAGGGTTCCCGTGTTTTGCGGGCTAAAATAGACATGGCTTCACCAAATCTCAACATGAGAGACCCCGTCCTTTACCGCATCATCAAGGCCTCCCACCACAGGACGGGTGATAAGTGGTGCATCTATCCCATGTACGATTATGCACACCCTATATCCGACTCCATAGAAGGAATAACCCATTCCATATGCACGCTGGAGTTTGAGGACCACAGGCCGCTCTACGACTGGGTCCTTGATGCCCTGGAAATCCACCATCCCCAGCAGATTGAATTTGCCCGCTTAAACCTGACCGGCACGGTGATGAGCAAAAGGAAATTACGGCAGCTGGTGGAGGAAGGTTACGTCGACGGCTGGGACGACCCGCGCATGCCCACCATTTCAGGGCTGCGCAGGCGCGGGTACACTCCCCAGGCCATCCGGGATTTCTGTGAGCGTATCGGGGTGGCCAGGAGCAACAGCCTGGTGGACAGATCGATTCTTGAACACTGCGTCCGGGAAGATCTGAATTGCCGGGCTCCCCGCGTCATGGCCGTGCTTCGCCCGCTCAAGCTGGTTATTGAAAACTATCCTGCAGGCCGGGTGGAATGGCTGGACGCGGAGAATAACCCGGAAAACCCGGCGATGGGCTTCCGGAAAATACCATTTACCTGCGAACTGTACATTGAACGGGAAGATTTCATGGAGAACGCTCCCCGGAAGTATTTCCGCCTGACTCCGGAGCAAGAGGTTCGCCTGAAACATGCCTATATCATCAAGTGCGAGAAGGTGATTAAAGACAGCAGGACCGGCGAGATTTTGGAGGTTCGCTGCACGTATGACCCGCAGTCAAAAAGCGGCTCTGACGGCAGCGGGCGTAAGGTAAAGGGTACGATCCACTGGGTTTCCGCCGCTTATGCGGTGCCGGCGGAAGTGCGCCTTTATGACAGCCTGCTTATGGATGACCAGGTCGAAGCGGAAAACGAGGAAGACGACGTTTCTGATTTTATTTCCAAACTGAACCCCAATTCCCTGGTCAGGCTGACTGGATGCCTGGTTGAACCGGGGCTTACCGGCGCTGAGCCCGGCGCGAGTTACCAGTTTTTGAGGCAGGGATATTTTTGCCGGGACACCGGCAGTCATCCAGGCGAGAAGCTGGTGTTCAACAGGATTGTATCGCTGCGTGACAGCTGGGCTAAGATTGAAAAGAGTTTTACCGGATCAAATCGAGAAAATGGTGAAGAATGCGCGCAGTCAGGCCCCAGATGATGTATTTTTCGTATTCGTAAAAATAGACGGGGTACTCGCCGGTTCTCCAGGGATAATTTTTCCCACCCGGTACCAGGTGATAAGGGAAATCCGCATCCAGTTCCATTCTGACACGCACCATTTTAACCAGGGGCTGCATTTTTAGGAGAGATTCAAGGGGAACAAAAAATATTTCCTCTACTTCCGCGGGATCGGGGCGCAGGACGGCATCCTTGTCGATAAAAGCGGCGTAAGGATGAATTTTAAGCTGGTGATGCGTCCAGAGAACGTCGAGGGCCCCTGCCGTCTTGATGCTTGTTTTCTTGATCCCCAGTTCTTCCGAGGCTTCCCTTATGGCAGTGTCGCGGGGGCTTTTGTCGCCGGGCTCTTTCTGGCCGCCGGGGAAGCATATTTCACCGGGCTGGCCTTTCAGGCTCTGCGAGCGCACTTCAAACAAAAGGGATAATTCTCCCCGGTACATCATCAAGGGCAGCAGGACCGCGTATTCGGAATAACCCTGGTCGTCGAGCACACCCGGCTTTCTCAGCCGGAGCGCATTGATGACGTTTTCAATTGAAGGGCTTTTTGAACCAGGCAAGCGTTATTCATTCCTTTCCGTAATTCTATTCTATTATTCTACCAGAATATCACTGTTTGATCTCAGAAAGCATTCCACAACAGCAACTTTTTTTCAAGGTTTAATGAAAAAATAGGAATAAAATTTGATGAAATCAAGAATGCTAATGACTGAGTAAAACAGTGAAGGAGTTGATTAAATGGATACCTTGGCGCTTGTCCTGGTTATTATCGGAGCTTTAAACTGGGGACTCATTGGTTTATTCAAGTTTGACCTGGTGGCAGCTATTTTTGGAGGGCAAACCGCCCTCTTGAGCAGGATCGTTTATTCGCTGGTCGGGCTGGCCGGGCTGTATTCCATCACTTTTCTTACCGGGAACCGCCTGGGAGAACGGGTGCGCCGCAAGCAGTAAACAGGAAGCCATTTCTTAAAACATACTCCCCAAACATGAAGAAATCGCAAATCGCCTGGTTGAATTGGCCTTGAGGTTTGCGATTTCTTTTTTTTTATGGAAGAGCAATCCCAGCGGGGGTGGCCGGGATTGCATTATTTGGATTCAATTTGCGCCGATGGTCATGGCAGGAATTTTTCCGATTAACGCGTATAATAACAAGTGACAAGGGGAAGGCCCTGTTAAAGCGCCTGTCCGGCCCGGGAATATTGCGGGCCGGCGGAAGGAAGTGCTTTCATGAGGCGTTGCAAGCAGGATACAATGTCATTGAGCGGGCACCTGGAAGAACTGCGCAGACGGTTGATTTTCTGCACGGTTGCCGTGCTGGGCGCCGCGGTGCTCGGGTTTGCCTTTGTGGATAAACTGCGTTGGATTTTGACCAGACCCGCCGGAAACCTGGAATTGGTTTTCATCTCGCCCCCGGAAGCCCTGATGGCCAATTTTCGTCTGGCGTTCATCGCCGGCTTAATTCTTGCCATGCCGTTTGTTCTCTACCAGTTCATGGCTTTTGTTCTGCCCGCGCTGTATAAACATGAAAAAAAAGTGATTATCCCTGTCGTTTTCATGATGGTGCTGTTTTTCTTCCTGGGGGCAGCGTTCGCTTATTTCATCGCCTTTCCCCTGACCATCCGCTTTTTGATGAAATTTTCATCGGACGCCGTTTCGCCCATGTTTACCATCTCCAAATACTTGACCTTCGCCACCACGTTTATCTTCGCCTTTGGCCTCGTATTTCAGATGCCGCTGGTCTTTTATGCCCTGGGCCGCCTCCGGGTGGTAAACGCCCGCTTTTTACGCACCTACAGGAAACATGCCCTGCTCCTGGTGCTGGTCATCTCCGCCCTGCTCACCCCGCCTGACGTCTTGTCCCAGCTGATGATGGCCGTACCGCTGATGCTGCTCTACGAGCTGGGGATAATGCTGGTTGTGTTAAGCCAGGGAAAAGCAGAAAGAGGACAAAAGGAGCGGAATAATCGCCTGATGTCATAAAGCGTCCGTTTTCTCAAAGGTGATGGAATAAATTGCCTGCAAGGCGCAAATATTGTTACGAGGAGTGAAAAGAAATGCAAACACCTAAACAATGGTATTGCGAAACCGTGGGGCAGAAAGTGGTGGAAGCGCTCCGCAAAAACAATTTCAATGCCGACTATGCGGCCACGAAAGAAGAAGCCAGGCAGAAAGTGCTCTCCCTGGTAGGCGACAGCCGCAGCATTGGCATCGGCGGTTCCGTAACCATCAAAGAGCTGGGGGTGATCGAGCAGCTGGCAAAAGAAGGGAAAGAAATCCTGGACCACACTCTCCCGAATCTAAAACCGGAAGAAAGCCTGGCCATCCGTCATAAACAGCTGACCTGCGACTGCTTTCTTTGCAGCACCAATGCCGTAACCCTGGACGGCCAGCTGGTCAATGTGGACGGCACGGGAAACCGCGTCGGGGCGATGGGATTTGGGCCGGGGAAGGTGATCGTTGTGGCCGGGATCAATAAAGCGGTCAAAGACCTCCAGGCCGCCCTGGAAAGAATCGAAACCCGGGCCGCGCCGCTGAACAATAAACGGTTAAACAGGCCCAACCCCTGCACGCAGAGCGGCGTTTGCCTGGACTGCGCCAGCAGCACCCGCATCTGCAACATTACGACGATAATAAGAAGAAAGCCGCCCTTGACGAATATCAACGTGATTGTTGTCGGGGAAGAGCTCGGATATTAGCGGGAATAATGACCAATTCGAAAAAAACATTCGAAAAAAAGTTGTTGACAATGGAAGCTTGCCCGTACTATACTTATAAATAACATTTATCTTTTGGAAATTGAATGTTTTCAAGGTAAAGGCGATGAAGGGAAGCTGTTATAGGAGAAAGTACGTCCCAGAGAGCCGGGGTGCTGGAAACCGGCACGTATGATATAACAACCTCGTCCCCTGGAGCCGTTTGCTCGAAACATCGCCAGTAGGGCAAGCCGGCGGCAGCCGTTAAGATGCGCGAATGAAGGTGACTTCCTTAGATGATATGGAGGTAAATGGGGTGGTACCGCGAGATTCCTCTCGTCCCTAACAGCCGTAAGGCTTAAGGGGTGAGGGGTTTTTTATTTAAACAAAAATATTAAACCGTCATTTTTTATAAAACGATTGAAGTGTACCTAGGGTTCCAGCCGCCTGTTGGTTGGCCGGATGCTGCCGGCTGAAACGCGGTGATTGCGACCGAGCGGTACAGACAGATTTATTGAGAATCTGCTACACCGTGAGGATAAAAGACTCGAGCGGCAAGTTCTAATCGCCTGAACATGCTCGCTCGGATTTTTATAATCATTCGTCACCGCAGGTATTATTTCCAAAAATAAACACGGAGGGATCGAAAATGAAAAGCAGTTTAATCAAAGACGGGCCGACGAAAGCTCCTCACCGCTCTTTGTTGAAAGCGCTGGGCGTCACCGACGCCGAGATGAAGAGACCGTTTGTCGGCATTGTTAACTCTCACAACGAATTTATTCCCGGGCACCAGCACCTGCGGGAAATCGGCGAGAACGTCAAAGCGGGAGTTCGTTACGGCGGGGGTGTCCCCTTCGAGTTTTCCACAATTGGGGTCTGTGACGGGATTGCCATGAACCACCTGGGCATGAAGTATTCCCTGGCCAGCAGGGAACTTATCGCGGATTCCGTGGAAACCATGATCATGGCGCACCCCATGGATGCTCTTGTTTTTGTCACCAACTGCGACAAAATTGTGCCGGGGATGATGATGGCGGCTGCCCGGTTGAATATCCCCAGCATTTTTATCAGCGGCGGGCCCATGCAGGCCGGCTGGTATAAAGGCGAACGAATAGCCTTGAGCAATCTTTTTGAAGCGGTGGGCAGGCACAGCCAGGGCAAAATGAGCGATGAGGAACTGGCGGAAATGGAAACGGCGGCTTGTCCAGGATGCGGCTCATGCGCCGGCATGTACACCGCCAATTCCATGAACTGCCTGACGGAAGCGCTGGGCATGGCCCTGCCCGGCAACGGGACGATCCCGGCCGTCCGTGCAGCCAGGCGCCGCCTGGCCAAAATGACCGGGGAAAGGATCATGGAACTTTTAAAAATGAACTTAAGGCCGAGGGACATTCTGACAGAGGCTGCTTTTGTGAACGCCATGCGAACCGATATGGCCCTGGGCTGTTCCACTAACACGGTCTTGCACCTGACGGCGATTGCCCATGAAGCGGGCGTTAAGCTTGACCTGGATATGATTGACAAGATCAGCCGCAGCACGCCGCAGCTGTGCAAATTGAGCCCCGCAGGACCCACTTTTATCGAGGACCTGGATTCGGAGGGCGGGATTATGGCCGTGATGAAGGAATTGTCAAAAGCCGGCCTTATCGATACGGGAGTGAAGACAACAGCCGGCGCGAACCTCGAGGAAATCCTGCAAAAGGCGCAGCCGGCCAGGGGAGAGGTCATCAGGACCCTGGATAACCCGTTCCGCAAGGATGGCGGGATAGCTGTCCTCAAAGGCAACCTGGCCCCTGAAGGGGCTGTTGTCAAGCAGGGAGCCGTGGCGGAGAACATGATGGTCCACCGGGGACCGGCCAGGGTTTACGACAGCGAGGAGGAGGCCACCGCCGCTATCCTGGGAGGATCTATCAAAAAGGGAGACGTGGTGGTGATACGCTATGAGGGGCCCAGGGGTGGGCCGGGGATGAGAGAGATGCTTACTCCCACCTCCGCGCTGGCGGGTATGGGACTGGATTCTTGCGTAGCCTTTATCACAGACGGCAGGTTCTCCGGGGCCACCAGGGGAGCCTCCATCGGCCACGTGTCGCCTGAAGCGGCGGCAGGGGGGGTGATTGCCCTGATTAAAGAGGGCGACATAATTAGTATTGACATACCCAACCGGAGTCTGGAGCTTTTAGTGGATAGCGGAGAGATTGAACAGCGTAAAAAAGCCTGGGCCGGTCCACCTGACAGGGGTTTGCAGGGATATTTGAAGCGCTACGCAAATAAAGTTACTTCTGCCGCCCAGGGAGCTGTCTTCTTTCCGGAATAAATTGTAAATATTCCGGAGGTGTTGTATTGACATGAATGGCGCAGAATACCTGGTCAAATTTTTTGAAAACAAAAATGTCGACATAATCTTTGGTTATCCCGGCGGTAAGGTGATTTTCCTCTATGATGTGCTGGCCCGCTCTTCCATCAAGCACATTCTGACCCGTCACGAACAGGGAGCCGTGCATGCCGCCGACGGCTACGCCCGTGTTACCGGCAGGCCGGGAGTGTGCTTTGCCACTTCGGGTCCCGGGGCCACCAATCTGGTGACGGGGATTGCCAATGCTTACCTGGATTCGGTTCCCCTGATCGCCGTTACAGGCCAGGTGGGGCTTTCCGATATTGGAAGGGACTCTTTCCAGGAAGCGGATATAATCGGGATTACGATGCCCATTACCAAACACAGCTATATGGTGAAAGAACTGGAAAAACTGCCGGCCGTAATGGAAGAAGCCTGGAACGTGGCCACTACGGGCCGGCCCGGGCCGGTGCTGGTGGATATACCAAGCGACATTTTTTCAGGGTCTGTTGATTTTTCGACCGTGCAAAAGAAAATTGCGACAAGAAAGGTCCCGTTGAAAAACGGCCTGGATGAGCAGCTGCAAAAAGTGGTGGATGCGCTGAAAAATTCAAAGAGACCGCTTTTGCTGGCCGGCGGCGGCATCATCGCCAGCCAGGCCTGGGACCAGTTGAAGGACCTGAAAGACTATCTCCAAATCCCGGTGGTCACCACTCTAATGGGCAAGGGAGCCATACCGGAAAAGGAGGAAGGGGTCCTGGGGATGGTTGGAATGCACGGGAAACCTTTTGCCAACCTGGCCCTCAGTTCCTGCGACCTGCTTTTGGGTATTGGGGCCCGTTTTAGTGACCGGATAACCGGTAAACCTGAAAAATTCTTGCCGGATACCGTTATTGTCCATGTGGACATTGATCCTGCCGAGCTCTGCAAGAATGTGAGAACTGAAATCCCGGTCGTTTGCGATGCCGGAAAATTTTTAACGGAGCTTTTAGGAAGACTGAAGAAAGAAAAAGTCCGCCTGCGGCTGAACGAATGGCATAGACAGATTGCTGAATGGAGGCAGAAGTACCCGCTCACTTATGAAAAAAACGGTTCTTTGAAACCCCAGTCGATAATTGAGGAAGTCGCCCGCATCGTCGGCGACAGGGCCATCGTGGTCACCGACGTGGGTCAACACCAGATGTTTGTGGCCCAGTATTATCCGATCGGCGGGATCAGAAACTTCGTTTCTTCAGGCGGTCTTGGAACGATGGGCTTCGGACTGCCTGCCGCGATAGGGGCCGCTTTTGGACGGCCGGGGGAGATTGTGCTCCTGTTTAGCGGCGACGGAAGCATCCAGATGAATATTCAGGAGCTTGCAACTCTCGCCCAGCACCAACTGCCGGTAAAGATCTTTATCATGAACAACTCGTGTCTCGGCATGGTCCGCCAGTGGCAGGAGCTGTTCTTCGGCAAGCGCTACGCGCACACCATTTTTACCAGCAACCCTGATTTTGTCGGCCTGGCCGGGGCGTACGGCATAAAAGCCCTGAGAATCAGCAGGCCTGAGGAAATAAAGGGCGCGGTTATCCAGGCCGTTCGCACTCCCGGCCCGGTGCTGGTTGAATGTGCCGTGGACCAGGAAGAAAATGTTTTTCCGATAATTCCACCTGGGGGGAGCCCCCATGAGATGCTTGGGAGGTGGCAGGGTGAGACACACGTTAGCCGTATTGGTTGAGAACCAGCCCGGGGTTTTGTCGCACGTGGCCGGGCTGTTTTCCCGCCGCGGTTACAACATAGAGAGCCTCGCGGTGGGACAGACGGAAGACCCGAGCGTTTCCCGGATAACACTGGTGGTGGAGGGAGACGAAAAGGTGATCGAGCAGGTCAGCAAACAGTTGAACAAGCAGGTGGAGGTTATCAAGGTCAATGACATTACGAACGAGGAAACCGTCGACAGGCAGCTGCTTTTGCTGAAAGTGGCGGCAGATACGGCCGTTCGCCAGGAAATCATGCAGATAGTGGAGATTTTCAGGTGCCGTATCGTGGATATTGGACGCCGTTCCCTGATCGTGGAGGCCACCGGCGACGAGGAAAAAATCGAAGCCATTATCAAATCGCTGCGGCCGTTCGGTATCCAGGAGCTGGTACGCACAGGGAAAGTGGCGATGGTCAGGGGTGCGAAGTGACTGTATACCCCGCGCCCCGTACCCTTTACCTGAACATAGAAGAAGTAAATTTCATTTTTAAATTAAGGGAGGAAATGAATCGTTATGGCCAAGATGTTTTATGATCAGGATGCAAACTTGAGTTATCTTGAGGGGAAGAAGGTGGCCGTAATAGGTTACGGCAGCCAGGGCCACGCGCAGGCCCAGAATTTAAAGGACAGCGGCGTTGACGTAATCGTCGGATTGCGCAAGGGGAGTTCATCCTGGGCCAAGGCGGAGGCTGACGGGATCGGGGTTTACACGGTGGCGGAGGCTGCCGAAAAGGCCGACATCATTCAAATACTGCTGCCGGACGAAAAGCACCCTGAGGTATACAACAACGAGATATTGCCGGGCTTGAAGCCGGGTAAAGCCCTGGTTTTTTCGCACGGGTTCAACATCCACTTCGGCACGATTAAGCCGCCTGGCGACATCGATGTCTTTATGGTTGCGCCCAAGGGACCCGGGCACCTGGTGAGGAGGCTGTACAAAGAAGGAATCGGCATCCCCGGCCTGGTGGCCGTGCACCAGGACGCCACCGGCAAGGCGATGGACCTGGCCCTTGCCTACGCCAAGGGGATTGGCTGCACAAGGGCGGGGACACTGCTCACCACCTTCAAGGAAGAGACCGAGACCGATTTGTTCGGGGAACAGTGCGTGTTGTGCGGCGGCCTGACCGAGCTGATCAGGGCCGGGTTCGATACCCTGGTGGAAGCCGGTTACCAGCCGGAGTCCGCTTACTTTGAGGTTTGCCATGAATTGAAACTCATCATTGACCTGATTTACGAGGGCGGCATCGCCGGCATGCGGTATTCCATCAGCGATACGGCGGAGTACGGGGACATGATGATTGGACCGCGGATAATCACCGAGGAGACAAGAAAGGAAATGAAGAAGGTGTTAAAAGAAATCCAGAACGGTTCCTTTGCTAAGGAGTGGATCCTGGAAAACCAGGCCGGCAGGCCCCGTTTCAATGCTCAAAAAAGAATTGATGAACAACACCTGGTGGAGATTGTGGGGAAAGAACTGAGAAGCCATATGCCTTGGCTGAAAAAGATAAAATAACGGTTTTTGGAGGTGTTAATATATGCTGCCGGGTGCGGAGATCCTCATAAAATGCCTGGAAAAAGAGGATGTGAACCTCATCTTCGGTTATCCGGGAGGAGCTGCCCTGGACATCTTTGACGCCCTGGAAAAGTCACGGCAGATCAGGCACGTTCTCGTTCGCCACGAGCAGGGAGCGGCCCATGCCGCCAACGGTTATGCCAGGGCAAGCGGTAAAGTAGGGGTATGTATCGCCACTTCGGGACCCGGAGCAACAAATCTGGTAACCGGTATCGCCACTGCGTACATGGACTCTGTACCTCTGGTGGTTATCACCGGGCAGGTCCCTACTTCGATGATTGGGACGGATGCCTTTCAAGAAGTCGATATTACCGGAATAACGGACCCGATCACCAAACATAACTACCTGGTCAAGGATGCCCGCGACATACCCCGCATTGTCCAAGAGGCGTTTTATATCGCCGGAAGCGGGCGGCCGGGGCCGGTGCTTATCGATCTGCCCAAGGATGTGGCGGGATGCCGCATCGAGCCCCCGGAAGAAAAACCGGTGGATTTGCGCGGCTATAAACCCAAAGTGACCGGCCATGCCGGACAGATCAAACAGATCAGCGAGCTCTTGCAGGAGGCGAAACGCCCGCTTATCTGCGCCGGTGGCGGGGTCATCAGCGCCGGCGCTTCGAAAGAATTGATCGAACTGGCGCAAACGCTTCAGGCTCCCGTGGTCAACACCCTCATGGGCGTGGGCAGCATTCCCTTGTCGCACCCGCTGGCCCTGGGGATGCTGGGCACGTACGGCCTGGCCCAGGCCAACCTGGCTGTGCAGGCCTGCGATTTGTTCCTGGCGCTGGGGATGCGCTTTACCGACAGGGTTACAGGCAATGTGGCCAAGTTCGCTCCTGAGGCCAAGATCGTTCATATCGATATAGATACGGCGGAAATAGGTAAAAATGTGCGGGTTGATGTTCCCCTGGTCGGCGACCTCAAGATTGTTCTCAACCAGCTCAACAGCCGGCTGCAAAAGAAAAAAAACCCGGAATGGGCGGCAAAGATAGCCCAAATCAGGGAAAATTGCCGGATGATGAGGGAAATGAACCCCGAAAAAGACGGGGCGGAGTGCATTTCGCCGCGTGATGTCATGACCCTGCTGAACGAAAAACTGCCGCCGTCCTCCATAGTAACCACCGATGTCGGCCAGCACCAGATCTGGGCCGCCCAGATGTACCGCGCAGGAAAACCGCGCACCTTTATCAGTTCGGGCGGCCTGGGTACGATGGGCTATGGAATCCCGGCCGCCGTGGGAGCCCAGCTGGCCTGCCCTGATTGCCCGGTGGTGGTGATCACCGGGGACGGCAGCTTTCAGATGGGTCTGCCGGAATTGGGAACTGCCTATGAACAGGATTTGCCGTTGAAGATTATTGTTTTTAACAACCAGGCGCTGGGCATGGTGAAGCAGCTGCAAGACCATTACTGCGGGGGCAGGCATGTTGCTGTACACTTCAGCAAGTTGCCCGATTTTCACCACTTGGCTTTGGCCTACCGGGCTTTAAGCCTTAAAGCAACGAATAAAGACGAGCTTGCGGACAAAATGACCCGGTTTTTAGAGCATGAGGGGCTGGCCATTATGGAAATTGCCGTTTCGTGCCGGGATAATGTTTATCCTATGGTCCTGGCCGGCTGCGGCCTTGACGAACTGGTAGGATTGGAATAAGGGGGGTTAGAATTAAAAATGATTGATAACGAAAAAAGGGTGTTCATCTTTGATACGACCTTGCGGGATGGAGAACAGTCGCCGGGTGTCAGTTTAAACATTGACGAAAAACTGGCCATCGCGTACCAGCTGGCCCGTTTAGGGGTGGATGTCATCGAAGCGGGTTTTCCCATCACCTCAACCGGCGACTTTGAGGCGGTAAGCCGGATTGCCAAGGAAGTGGAAGGCCCGGTCATTGCCGGTTTGGCCCGCACTGAACGCGCCGATATCATGAGGGCTTACGAGGCGGTAAAACACTCCCGCCGTCCCCGTATTCACACTTTTGTGGCCACTTCGGAGATTCACATGACCCGCAAGCTGTGCAAAACCAGGGAGCAGGTCAAGGAAATGGCTTACGAGGCCGTTAAACTTGCCCGGAGCCTGGTTGAAGACGTGGAATTCTCCGCCGAGGACGCCTTTCGCAGCGATCTTGACTTTTTGTGCGAGGTTTTTCGCCTGGCGGTGGAGGCGGGCGCAACGGTCATCAACATTCCGGACACGGTGGGATATGCCACGCCGTGGGAGTTTGGGGAATTTGTCAAAGCGGTGCGCCAGGGCGTCCCCAACATCGAAAAGGCCGTCATCAGCGTGCACTGCCATAATGACCTTGGTCTTGCCGTGGCCAATTCCCTGGCGGCCATCCGCAACGGGGCCAATCAGGTGGAGGTAGCCGTTAACGGCATCGGCGAGCGGGCGGGGAACTGCTCGCTGGAGGAAGTGGTGATGGCCCTTTATACCAGGCGAAATTTCCTCGGGTTTACCACGAACATCAACACCCGTGAAATCTACCGCACCAGCCGGATGGTCAGCACCCTCACCGGGATGCCGGTCCAGCCCAACAAGGCAGTGGTGGGCAAGAACGCTTTCGCCCATGAAGCCGGCATCCACCAGGACGGGGTGATCAAAGAAAGGACCACTTATGAGATAATGAACCCGGAAATGATAGGGATCGGCAGCAGCAAGCTGGTTATGGGGAAACATTCCGGCCGCCACGCCTTTAAACTGCAGTTGCAGAAACTGGGTTACCACCTGGACGGCGAGATCCTGGACAAAGCCTTCGTTGAATTTAAACAGCTCGCCGACCGCAAAAAAGAGATCCTGGACGAGGATTTGATCATGTTGATGGACAGCCAGGTCTTGGGCAGCGGCGATGAATACTTCCAGTTAAACTACCTGCAGGTGTCGAGCGGGACCAATGTTTCAGCCACCTCGACCGTGGGTATTATGGTGAACGGGCAGCTGGCGGAAGAGGCGGCCTGCGCGGATGGGCCCGTGGAGGCTACTTACAGCGCCATAAATAAGATTGCCAAGCTCCCGGTCAGGCTGGAAACTTACGGCATCAGCGCCGTGACGGGGGGCA
Source organism: Peptococcaceae bacterium (assembly GCA_024655825.1). NCBI lineage: Bacteria > Bacillati > Bacillota > Clostridia > Eubacteriales > Peptococcaceae > Peptococcaceae bacterium. The sequence continues at coordinate 65,157 of JANLFJ010000009.1, forward strand.
CCGATGCCCAGGGAGAGGTGGTTGTCCGGGTTTCCATGGGAGATAATACCTTTATGGGACGGGGGCTGAGCGTTGATATCATTGAAGCCAGCGCCAGGGCCTATCTAAACGCCCTGAACAAGATAGTGAGGGCTTATCCGGACATCATCGCCAGGCCGGCGTCGGGCGAATAGCGAACAGGAGGAAGAAACCAGTGGGGATGACCATTACCGAAAAAATCCTGGCGGTCCATGCCGGGAAAGAGCAGGTGTCGCCGGGTGAATTGATCAACGCCAGGCTTGACCTGGTTTTGGCCAATGATATCACCGGCCCTATGGTGGTGAAGGAATTCAATAAGATAGGCGTGGAGAGGGTTTTCGACCAGAACAAGGTGGTCTTTATTCCCGATCATTTTGCTCCGGCCAAGGACATTCCTTCAGCCCAGCAGTGCCTTGAGATCAAAGAATTTTCCCGGGCACAGGGATTAACGCATTACTACGAGGTGGGCCGCAACGGGATCGAACACTGTTTTTTACCGGAGCAGGGCCTGGTCGTACCTGGCGATGTGGTGATCGGAGCCGATTCCCATACCTGCACTTATGGCGGTCTCGGAGCGTTTTCCACCGGCGTGGGCAGCACCGATCTGGCCGTGGGCATGGCCCTCGGCGAGATCTGGTTTAGGGTGCCGGAGAGCATCAAGTTTGTCCTCAAGGGAAAACCAAAAAACAAGTGGGTCAACGGGAAGGATTACATACTGGCCATTATCGGCAAAATAGGCGTGGACGGCGCCCAATACAAAGCGATGGAGTTTGAAGGCGAGGCGATTGAAGCGCTGTCGATGGACGGGCGCCTTACCATGGCAAACATGGCGGTTGAAGCAGGCGCCAAGAACGGCATTATCGCTCCCGATGAAAAGACCGTGGAATATGTTAAGGAAAGAGCGCAAAAACCGTGGCAAATATACAAAAGCGATCCGGATGCGGTGTACGCCGGGGTAATTGAAATCGACGTCACCGGCCTGGAACCGCAGGTGGCCTTTCCTCACCTGCCGTCAAATACGAAACCGGTATCGGCTTCCACCCATATCAAGATCGACCAGGCGGTCATTGGTTCCTGCACCAATGGAAGATGGGAGGACCTGGTAACAGCGGCGCGCATCATCAACGGCCGGAAGATACATCCGGAGGTCAGGGCCATCGTCATCCCCGGCACACGGGAGATTTACCTGCGGGCGGTCAGGGAAGGACTGGTGGAAATATTTGTCGAGGCAGGGGCGGTGGTAAGCACTCCCACTTGCGGCCCGTGCCTGGGCGGCTATATGGGAATACTGGCCAAAGGCGAGCGGGCGGTGTCGACGACCAACCGCAACTTCATAGGCCGGATGGGACACCCGGAAAGCGAGGTTTATCTGGCCGGACCGGCTGTGGCTGCCGCTTCGGCGGTCCTCGGCCGCATCGGTTCGCCGGAGGAGGTGGAATAAATGGAAATTCTGCAAGGACGCACCTGGAAGGTCGGGCATAATATTGACACAGACCTCATTATTCCGGCCCGTTACCTTAACCGGTACGATGCCGGTTTCCTGGCTTCTCATTGCCTGGAGGACATCTTCCCGCAGCTTGGCGAAAGCATAAATCCGGGCGATATACTGGTGGCTGGAAAGAATTTCGGCTGCGGCAGTTCAAGGGAGCATGCTCCTGTAGCCCTCAAAAGCGTGGGGTTCAGCTGCATAATCGCTGAGAGCTACGCGCGCATTTTCTATCGCAATGCTATTAATATCGGCCTGCCGGTGATCGTGGCCCCGGAGGCCGCCCGGTCCATAAATGACCACGAAATGCTGGAGGTAGACCCTGCCGGCGGGGTCATCCGCAGCCTGACCAGCGGCAAAACATACCGGGGAGAACTACTGCCGCCTTTCATGCTGGAGATCCTGGACAGCGGGGGACTGGTTCCCCATGTGGCCAAAAAGGTGGGAAAAAAATGCGCAAGATAGCGGTTTTGCCGGGAGACGGGGTGGGGCCGGAGGTGACGGAACAGGCGTTGCTTGTTCTCGAAGCCGCGAAAAAGAAATACCATTTCGAATACTCGCTGGAGAAAGGGTTAATAGGCGGGGAGGCCATTGACGCGACCGGCGAACCGTTTCCCGCGGAAACCAAAAGACTGGTCTTGGCCAGCGATATGGTGCTGCTGGGCGCTGTAGGAGGGCCAAGGTGGGATGGACTGCCGGGAGAACTGCGCCCCGAAAAAGGGCTTCTTGAAATCCGCAAAACCCTGGGACTTTATGCCAATCTTCGCCCGGTCAGGTGCTGGCCCCAGCTCCTTGAACAGTCGCCTTTAAAAAACGAAGTGATAAACGGCGTGGACCTGCTTGTTGTTCGCGAACTGAGCGGGGGAGCTTATTACGGCGCAAAGGGAACGCGAACGGAGGGCGGCGAGGAGCAGGCCTTTGACACGATAGAGTATTCGGAAAAGCAAATCAGGCGCATCATCAAAATGGCCTTTGAACTGGCCCGAAAACGTCGCCGCAGGGTCACGTCGGTCGACAAATCCAACGTGATGGAAACCTCGCGTCTCTGGCGAAAAATAGCTCAAGAAGAAGCCCATAACTACCCGGAGGTCTCGCTTAATCATCTTTATGTTGACAACTGCGCCATGCAGCTGTGCCTCAAACCTGCCCAGTTTGACGTGGTGGTGACGGAGAACATGTTTGGCGACATCCTTTCCGACCAGGCTTCCGTGCTGGGCGCTTCTTTAGGCATGCTTCCCTCGGCCAGCTTGGGCGACGGGCCTTCGCTGTTTGAACCGGCCCACGGTTCAGCGCCGGATATTGCCGGCCAGGATAAAGCCAATCCGCTGGCCGCCATACTATCGGTGGCCATGATGCTGCGTTTTTCCTTCAACAACGGCGAAGCTGCCGGCGCGGTGGAAAAAGCCGTGGAAACAGTGCTTTCTTCAGGGTTGCGTACAGTTGACATTTATTCCGCGGGCACAAGAATTGCGGGTACGCGTGATATGGGCAGGGCCGTGGCCAAATGTCTCGCCTCCTGATGAGCAAATATTTTGCAGGAGAATGTGAAATTATCGAGAATATTAACAAGAAAATCAGAGTGCGCCTCTTTTGGGAGGAAGGCCATGCCAAAGATTCTTGTGGCCGAAGACAGCAAATATTACCGCAAGCTTCTGGAAGAAACCTTAAAGGAATGGGATTATGAAGTCGTCCTGGCCGGGGACGGCGCCCAGGCCTGGGAAATACTGCAGCGGGAAGACAGTCCTCAGATAGTCATCCTGGACTGGATTATGCCGGAAATGAGCGGTTTGGAGGTATGCAGGGCGGTAAGGGAAAAACTCCCCAAGCCGTACCGCTACATCATCCTGCTGTCGGGAATGGATGGGCAGGAAAACATTTTTAACGGGCTGGAAGCTGGCGCGGACGACTATATCATCAAGCCTTTTAACCAGCAGGAACTCAAATACAGGCTGAGAATCGGGCAGCGGATAATAGAGTATGAGAACAGTCTCTTGCGCTTGGCCATGACGGACCCGCTGACTGGAATTCTTAACCGCTGGGCGTTCATGGAAAGACTGGAAAGCGAAATCCAGCGCAGCCGCCGTTTCAAGTCGCCTTTGACCCTGGTTATCATGGACATTGACGATTTTAAAAGGGTAAACGATACGCACGGTCACCAGGTTGGAGATAAAGTTATTTGCTGTATTACACGGGAACTGTCCAAAAGCATCAGGAGCTACGATTTCCTGGGGCGTTACGGCGGGGACGAGCTGGTTCTCTGTTTGCCCGGCGTGGGCCACCCCAAAGCCCAGGCTGTAGTGGAGCGCCTGCGCTGCGCGGTGGAGAACGTTCGCCTCAATCTTGAAGATGCGGACGGGTCCATAAGCGTAACGGCCAGTTTTGGATTCACCTGCCTTAACGACAGCCCGGATGAGTGCTTGGATTCACTTGTAAAAAGGGCGGATGAAGCCCTCTACCTGGCCAAGGCCCAGGGTAAAAACCAGGTTCGCGCGGTTTTATAAACAGGACTGCAGCCGGGCCTTTTAGAAGGTTATGCCTCATGTCGAAAAATGTCGACATGTTTTTTGTATATTAGTTAACTTTCAGCTTTTTTGTGGTATACTATTACTAGAGAAAGAAGAATACGTTTTGGGGGTTTTGCCGGTGATTATCCGCTTGAGGGATGGATGTCACGCGCTGAAAAAACTCCATAAAGATTTATACAAGGGACGACCATAAAGGGTCGTCCCTAAACTTTTCCTTGTTATAATATATTGTCTCTTTATTCCGCCTGTTATAAAAAAGCTTCCAAAATAATTAAAACAACATAAGGAAGCTTTTTTGAAACGCATAACGGAAAGTCAAAGACAGAGGAAGAACTATACTTTCCTATGCGTTATAAAAAAGCTTCCAAAATAATTAAAACAACATAAGGAAGCTTTTTTGAAACGCATAACGGAAAGTCAAAGACAGAGGAAGAACTAT